>JANXNS010000007.1 GCA_025353965.1 Aquihabitans sp. | reverse complement strand
CCGAAAGGCGTGAGGAGAAACGTCTCGCTGCTGCGGCGGATGTTGCAGAACCCAACCCCTGTCTTGGACGAGTGCGCGGCGGAGTTCGGGGCAACGTTCGCGTTTGGGGTCGGTCCGGTTCGCCTCGTCGTGGTCGGTGATCCAGCCGCGCTCGACGACCTGTTCGCGCAGCCGAACAGTTCCTATCGCTGGGGGCACGTGGCCAACGTGCTCGGGACGATCGTGGGCCCGACATCGATGATCGTGTCCGACGGCGACGACCATCACCGGCGCCGGTCGGCGGCCCAACCTGCGTTCGCCCGTCGTCGCCTCGACGGCTGGATCCCCATGATTGTTGCTTCGGCTGATCAGATGATCGACACCCGGCTGCTTCCCGCGTTGGCCAGTGGCGGCAGTGTCGACGCGTACCCGCTCGGCAAAGACCTGGTGTTGGCCATCACCGTCAAGGCGTTCTTCGGCAACGGCCTCGAACACCGCACCGCCGAGATTGGCGCCATCTTCGATGTGCTGCAGGCCTACATCGAGCTGCCTGGCCCGAAGCACTACCCCAACCCGTTCCCGGGTTCTCGGCGGGCCAAGGTTCGTGCGGCCCGCAAAGCCTTCGATCGGCTGGTCGACGAGGAGGTCGCCCGGCGACGGGCGGACCAACTGGACCAACCAAACCAAGCTGACCTTCTCGACGTATTTGTTGAGGAGGGTTCCTCGCCCATCTCGGGCCAGGAGATTCACGACCAGGTGAACACCTTGATTGGGGCGGGTTACAACACCACCGCCGCCACCTTGGCCTGGACCATCCACCGTGCCCTGGCCACGCCGGGGGTGTGGGACCAACTGCGGGTCGAGGCGGACGCGGTGTTCGGCCCGCACCAGACGCCACCGAAGGCGTTTGATGCGGACACGTTCCAGTCGCTCACCTACGCTCGCGCCGTGGTCCATGAGGCGCTGCGGATCCACCCGGCGGGGGTCATTTCACCGCGTCAGGCAGTCGTCGATGTGCCCATCGGCGTCCACACGATTCCCAAGAACGCCATGGTCCTGTGGTCGCCGTATCTCGCTGGCCGTGATGCGGGGGCGTGGGATGACCCCTTGGCGTTTCGACCCGAACGCCATCTGAACCCGTCGCCGGAGGACGCCGCTCGTATGGAGAAGGCGTGGGTGCCGTTTGGGCGAGGTCCCCGTCGGTGTATCGGTTTTGCGCTGGCGCAGATGGAGCTGACGCTGATTGTGTCCCGCCTGGCCCAACGGGCCGATATGGCCTTGGTGAACGAGGAAACGCCATCGCCCTACGGGATGGTCGTGAACCGTCCCCTCGGCGGGGTCATAGTCGCAGCTCGTCGGGTGTCCCGGGCGGGCCTATGAGCGAACCTTGCGCCCCGTCGCAGCCGAGCTCAGCGAGCAGTTGGAGCTGGGCAACGGTGTCGACGCCGACCGCCGTCGTTCGCACCCCGAGGGTACAGCAGAGCTGGACCAACACTTCCACGATCTGATGGGTTGCCTCGTCGTCCACCAAATGGTCGGTGAGGCTCCGGTCGAGGGTCAGCGCATCACAGGGGAGTTGTCGAAGGAGGGCCAATGAGTGGTGGTCTGCACCGAAATCTTCCAGGGCAACCTGGACGCCCAACCTGCGGATCTGGGTGAGGATGGCGCGGGCCTGGTCGACGTTCTCGTCGACGGTTGCCGGGCTGACCTCGATACAGAGGCTGCCGATGGGCAAGGCGTGAGCGGCGATAGCCCGTTCGAGGTGGTCCAGGAGGCTTGGCCCCGCCAACTCGGCGGGCGAAATGCTCACGTGGGCCACCAGGTCTCGGCCTGCCGCTCGCCACGCGCCCACCTGTGCGGCCACTTCGTCGATCACCCACGCGCCGAGCGGCTCGATCAGCCCGGTGGCTTCGGCCAGGTCCAATACTTCCGCCGGCGCATGAAGCCCGGCAGGCGACGGCCACCTGATGATGGCTTGGGCGCCGATGACGCGCCCGGTTCCTACATCGACCCGAGGTTGGTACTCCACCACCAATTCGCCCCGCTCGATGGCGGCGCGCAGCGCTTCCTCCACCTCGACGGGGTCGTGCAGTGTCGCGGGGATCGGTTCCGTCGTCACCATGGGGTCCGTCAACGCCGGATCGGTCAGGTCGATGTAGTCGGGGGTGGGGCGATCGGCGACCGGCCACCATGTGGCCACGATCGCTTCCAGCCCGGCCCGGCCCAAGTGGTTGGCCACGTTTCCTTGGACCCAGCTCACCTGGCCATCGGGTCGACGAACCCGAAACTCGGTCGTCGCCGGTTGGCCAGCGGGATCGAGCAGGACATGGGAGAAGGCGGCTTGCACCGTGTCCTGGTCCGCGGGATGAACCATCATCCGGAAATGCCGACCTATGAGGTCCGCGGGCGTGAAGCCCAGGACGGATGTGGACGCGGGCGAGATGTAGGTGGTTGTACCGGATGGATCCAGGACCTGGATTGCCTGAGGGGATACGTCCGCGAGCCCTTCGAACCACGGCTCGGTTCGTCGGAGGTCGCCATCTCGCGGCGTAGCCACCACCAGTACCTGGTCTCCGTTGATGCTGACGGCGACTTCGTCGGACAAGTGGCTGCCGGGCACATCGGGGAGGGCGATGTGATCAACGCGGCCTTCGGTGAGGTGGGCGGCCGCCAGGTTGGCGACGAACCTGGGCGATACATCGCTCACTCGAGTGCCCCACGCAAGGCGCCCACCGATGTGGCGACCGAGGTCGTCGTCGCACCGCTCCACGAGCAGATCGGTGACGGCCCCATCCGGGTTCCGTTGAAGCCTGCCGATCAATACCGAACGTTGCCTCGACCCACTCGACGTTGCCCGGGAACCCGGTGCTACTGGCTGTAGATCCACGTTGCTTGCCAACCCTGTGTTCGGGCGCGATCACGCCGAGTGTGCTGGAGTCACCGGCCTCTCGACTGCGACATCTGTTTGCCCCTGTAGATATAGCCCGAAATGGCCAGTCCATCTAGTCCGAATGGCCTATGGGCCGCGCCGGGAACCGTCAACACCACCAAATGGGGCATCTCCGCTACACCGTCGGAAGCGGCTGGCATGGGGCGTCGGGCAGAATGGCCCGGTGACCTCCACCGATGTCGCGGCCCGTCCCCGCGTGCACTATCCCTGTCTGGAAGGCCTGCGGGCCTTGGCTGCGCTCATGGTGGTGGTTCACCATGCCGCCAGCCTGGCTGGCCCCGAGCACACGCCGGATTTCGTGCGGGTCCCTGCGCAGGTCATGGACAGCGGGGTTGCGGTCTTCTTCGTGCTGTCCGGCTTCCTGATTTACCGACCGATCGCGGTCGCCCATCAAGCGGGGGAGGCTCCGGCCCCGTGGTCGGGGTTCTGGTGGCGACGACTTCTGCGCCTAGTACCGGCCTATTGGGTCGCCCTCACGTTCTTCTGGGCGCTGGGCAGCTTCAACCTGGGCCATGACTGGTGGCGTTACTACCTCTTCGCGCAGATCTACTCCCGGACCACCGCGTTGGGCGGGCTGGTGCAGGCGTGGAGCCTCTGCACGGAGGTGACCTTCTATCTGGTGATCCCGCTGTGGTCGGTCCTGCACCGGGCGGTGCGGCGGGGTCGGCCCGTGTCGTTTGCCCAGGAACTGGCCGGGTGTGTGGCGTTGGCCGTCGCTGCCATCGTGGCCCGAGGAATCATCTCGTCTCGCAATCCCACCTGGCGTGGGCTCAGCTTCCAGTGGCTCCCCACCAACCTTGATCTCTTCGCCGCAGGCATGGTCGTTGCCGTTGTCTCCGTGCACGCCGCTAGCGACCCCCGGCTGAGCGACCTGCTCGGTCGGCTGGCCCGCTGGGCGGAGCCCTGGTGGCTGGCGGGCGCGGCGTTGTTCTGCTGGTACGCCATCCGGGTTGGCCCCGCTGCTGAGGCCCAACTGGCGGACCCAAACGGCGCCTACACCGGTGCGTTCTGGCAGCAACGCCAGCTGGTCTTGGCCTTGCTTGGCCTGTTGCTGTTGGTGCCGGCAGCCTTCGGCCCGCAAGACCTTGGGCCCGTCCGCACGGTGCTCCGGTTACGGCCGGTGGTGTGGGTCGGTGGCGTGTCCTACGGGCTCTATCTCTGGCATTTCGACTGGATGAAACGAGCGGTGCCCCGGTCTGGTGGATTCGCCGGTCAGGACGGCTGGGCGGGGTGGTTCCCGTCGGGCACGGCACCGTCATTCCTGCCGTTGCTGGGCATTGGTGTTGGGGCTGGCCTGGTGGCGGCGGCCCTGAGTTGGTACGTGCTTGAGCAACCATTCCAGCGGTTCAAGGGCGTGGTGGGCGGCCGACGCACGCGCAAAACCGCCTAGCCCGCGACGTACTGCTGGACCACGTCGGCCACCCGAGCCACCTGGTCCAAGTCGTTCGACGCCGGGACCAGGATTACTTCGTCGCACCCTTGCTCGGCCAAGCCGCGAAGAAACTCGCCGAGGGCATGCTCGTTGTGCAGCGGCATGCGCCGGGACAACCCCTTGGCGGCCCGCTCCCCGAACACGGCCAGGTAGCGGCGACCGAACGCTTGCAGCGTGGTGTCGGCATCGGGACCCAGGGCGACGAACGATCCGGTCAGCAGCCGTGGCCGGTCGGCCCGTTCCGCGTTCGTCCATGCGGCCTCGGCCAGCCGAAAGTTGGCGCCCGCTTCAACCGGGTCAGCGGCAATGGTGAAACCGCTCACCCCATGGGCCCAGTGCGCGGCGCGGGCCAGTGACTTCGGGCCGGTCCCGCTACACAGCACCCGCGGCCCGCCGGACTGGACCGGCGTGGGCCCGACCTGGCCCCCACCAGCCGCCTCACCGCCCGTCCACAGCCGGCGCAGTTCGGCCACGGATCGGTCGAGGCGTCCGAAGCGGCCCTCGAAGGGTGAGCCGAGCGCGGCGTAGTCCTGCTCACGTCCGCCGACGCCTACCGCAACCTCGACCCGCCCGCCCGACACCACGTCGATCGAAGCCAGTTGCATCGCCAACATCGCCGGTTCGTGCCAGGGGGCAACAATCACGTTGAACAGGACCCGCACTCGGTCGGTCACCGCCGCCGCGGTGGCACAAAGGGTGAAGCCGTCGAGGTTGTCGAACGTGACCCGCTCACCGGCCGAGATCGACGAAAACGGGCCCTCGTCCACGGCCCGACACCAGCCAAGTGTTCGATCGCGGTCCAAGCCGATGGTCATCTGAGGGAACGCCAAGCCAACATCCACGACTGGAAGTATGGCGGCCCCGGCCGACCCTCAGTGCGTGCTGCGAACCAGTTCCAGGTTGGCAGGCGGCTTGGTGGTGGCGATGAAGTCCTGAAGGAGCAAGGCGAAGCGCTGTGGATCGTCGGCGTGGAGGAAATGACCACTGCCTTCAAAGATCTCGAGTCGGCTGCCGGGGATGGCGGCATGGGCGTCGTAGGCGTGCTGCACCGGAATGATCCGGTCATTGTCGCCCCACACAATAAGGGTGGGCACCTGGTCTGCCAGGTAGATCTTGTCCAGGGCACTGACCCGTTGCCCCCGGAGATCGACCACGGACCGCAGGGTGTGGAGGAAGGCGGTGCGAGTGTCGGTGTCGGTGAGCGAGCTGTAGGCCAGCCACATCTGCACCACCTCGGGCGACGGCCGCAGCCCCAACTTGGCCAGGAAACGGGTTGCACCACCGACCACATCGCCGAACACCGGCAGGAACGCGGCGGGCAGGACGTATTCCACCCCGGGCGCCGTCAGCGCCCGTAAAAGGCCGCTCACCTCCTCGCCCAGGCCGCCAGAACCCACCAACACGAGGCGCTGGCAATGCTCGGGGTGCTGATAGGCGAACTGCATGGCGATGCCGCCGCCCAGCGACTGGCCCACCACGGTTGCCCCAGCAATGTCCAGATCCAAGAGAAGGTCACGCAGGAAACTGGCGTAGGCGCCGAGCGAATAGTCCCCGCGGGGCTTGTCCGATCGACCGTGGCCGGGCAGGTCCGGGGCAATCACGGTGAAGTGGTCCGACAACACATTGATCACCGGTTGCCACGTCGCCGAACTGCCGGCCATGCCGTGGACCAGCAGGAGGGCTGGCCCCGTCCCGGCCCGTCGCACGAACACGTCGTGGCCATGCAGGGAACGGGTGGTTCGCTCGGTATCGGTCATGTCGATCGCTCCACGAGAAGGGGGAAGCCCACCAAGCTACTTACCAGTACCTTGACCAACCGAAGATGTCGCAGTTAAGCCGTCGATCTCGCAATAGCTACGACAACTTCGGGCGGTTGTGGGTTAGTAGGGGTGGGGTGGGAGCCAGGTTTTGGTGTCGATTCCTGCGGCCTGCATGAGGGCGTAGACCCGCTCGGCTTCGGCGCCCGTCAGGCGTTGGACGTACTCGATGCCTTCGAGGTGATCGAGTTCGTGCTGGAGCACTCGGGCGAAGAGTTCGTCCGCTTGGACGACGATCTGGTTGAAGTCCAACAGGTCTGCGTGAACAACGATCACCTTGGGGCGGACCACCTCGGCCCATGATTTTTCCAGGTGGAGCGAAAGGCAACCTTCCTCGTAGCGCCATTCGTCCCACCCGTCGAGCAGCGTGGGGTTGACCAGGATTGGTGGCGCGACCCGCGCCACGTTGTGGGCCAGCGCCCGCACGGGGGCACCGATTTGGTTGGCAGCCAGGCCAATGCCGTCGGCATCTTCTTGGGTGAGGAGGAGGCGCTCGGCGAGGTCCATGACCGAAGGGGAGCCAACGTCGCAGTAGTCGGTGGTTTGGTGGAGGACGGCCTGTCCGACGGGGACCACGCCGTCGCGCGCCCATGGGCTCT
>JANXNS010000255.1 GCA_025353965.1 Aquihabitans sp. | reverse complement strand
CACGCTCGATCCACGCCGCGAGCTCGCCCTGTTGGATCCAGTCGCGCCGGAGGTTGTCTAGCCAAGGGCTCTGACCGCCCACGTGGTGAAGATCTTGGAGATTGGTCATCGGGGGACTCCGCACCTTGTTGATTGGTCAGTCATCAATTTCATCGAGCAGGGCTTGCGCCCGCTCTGCCACATTCTCGGGGTTGATCCCGAGTTCGGCCAGCACAACATCTCCGGGCGCGGAGGCGCCAAAGCGATCAATGCCCACGGTGTCGTCGGCCCATCGGTCCCAACCGAAGGAAACCCCGGCCTCCACCGCCAAGGTTGGCACCTCGCCGGGGAGCACCTCGGCCTGGTACTCCTCGTCCTGTAGGTCGAAATCCTCCCAGCAGGGCATGGAGACCACGCGGACGGTGAGGGCATCGTTGGCCAACTGCTTGGCGGCCTCGACGCACACCCATACTTCCGAGCCGGTGGCCACCAGGACGAGGTCCGGGAGGTCCTCTGCCTCGGGCCCGAACTCGCCGAGGACGTAGGCGCCGCGGCTCACACCATTGTTTCCAGCAGTGCCCTCAAGAACAGGTAGGTCTTGGCGGCTGAGGACCAAGGCGGTGGGCCCGATGTGGTTGAGCGCATCTCGCCAGGCAGTGGAGGTCTCGTTGGCATCGGCCGGCCGGACCACCCGAAGGTCGGGAATGGCTCGCAGCGAGGCCAGGTGTTCGATTGGCTGGTGGGTCGGGCCGTCTTCGCCAACGCCGACGGAGTCATGGGTCCAGCTGTAGATCACCTGGTGACCGGCAATGGCGGCCAAGCGAACAGCAGGGCGCATGTAGTCGCTGAATACAAAGAACGTGCCGCCAACCGGGATCACGCCGCCGTGACCGGAGATGCCGTTCATGGCTGCGCCCATGGCATGTTCACGGATGCCGAAGTGGATTTGGCGCCCGCCGGGCTCTTGGCGAGAGAGGACCGATGCGCCTTTGAGCTGGGTACCGGTATTGCCGGTGAGGTCTGCGCCGCCACCGACCAGGCCGGGGACAACCTCGGTGAGCGCGGCGAATACCTTGCCGGAAGCGACGCGGGTGGCGATCTTCTCGCCGACCTCCCAGACGGGCAGGGCGGACTCCCAGCCCGGCGTTCCCGTGTTAGCCAAGACGGCGTCAAGCGTGGCCCGATCGCCGGCGAACGCAGCGACCTTGTGGTCCCACGCGGCCCGAGCCGTTGCGCCTCGCTGGCCGGCCTCGGTGTAATACGCCGCCACATCCTCGGGGATGTAGAAGGTCTCGTTGGGCGGGAAGCCCATCACCTCCTTGGTGGCCGCCACTGCTTCGTCGCTGAACGCTTTGCCGTGCGCCGCCGGGCTATCGGTGAGCGTGGGCGACGGGTAGGCGATATGGCTGCGCACCACGATCAGTGACGGCTGACCCTCGACGGCCATGGCCGTGCGAATGGCTGCCTCCAGCGCGTCCAGATCGTTGGCCTTCTCGCCCAAATTCTGCACGTGCCACCCATACGCCTCGAAGCGCAGGGGAGCGTCGTCGCTCAGGGCCAACTCGGTGGGGCCGTCGATCGTGATGTGGTTGTCGTCATAGATGTAGACGAGGCGTCCCAGACCGAGGTGGCCCGCCAGTGATGCGGCCTCGTGACTGATGCCCTCCGACAGGTCCCCATCCCCACAAATCACGAAGGTGTGGTGATCGACCACCTCCGAACCGAGCAGATTGCGTAGGTATTGCTCGGCCATGCCGATGCCCACACCGTTGCCGACCCCTTGGCCAAGGGGACCGGTGGTGACCTCCACCCCCGGAGTGTGGTTGCGCTCGGGGTGGCCTGGGGTTTTGGAACCCCACTGGCGGAAGGCCTTGAGGTCATCGAGCGAAAGGTCGTAGCC
>JANXNS010000246.1 GCA_025353965.1 Aquihabitans sp. | reverse complement strand
CCCACATCCAGAAGTTGTCGCAGTTAAGCAGGGCAGTTCGCCATAACTGCGACAACTTCAGTCGTTTGGGTGGGTGGGGGGGTGGGTGGGTGGGTGGGGTGGGTCATTTGGATGGGAGGTTGGCTTCGGCGGCGGCTTTGGCCCAGCGGTAGTCGGCCTTGCCGGCTGGGGACCGCTCTACCTTGTCGACCAACACGAGATGCTTGGGGAGCTTGTAGCCCGCAAGCTGGGTCCGTAGGTGATCGCGAAGTTCCGCGAGGGTGGGCGGTGCCGATGGGTCCGTCGGGGCGACTACCGCGGTGACGGCACTCCCCCATCGCTCGTCCGGCGTGCCCACCACCAAGACGTCGGTGACGCCAGGATGGTCGACCAATGCGGACTCCACTTCCTCGGGGAACACCTTCTCGCCGCCCGTGTTGATGCACTGCGAACCACGGCCCAGAAGCTGAATGGTGCCATCCTCCTCAACCGTTCCCATGTCGCCGGTGAAGCAGTAGCGCTTCCCATCGACCTCGATAAACGTCTCGGCGGACTTGACCGGATCGTTCAGGTAACCAAGTGGGAGACGGCCAGCGTTGGCGACCCGACCAATCGTGCCGGAGCCCGGCTCGACGGGGCGGAACTCTTCATCGAACACACCGGTCATCGGCCCCGGGGTGAACCGGGCGAGCCCGCTGACGGCCTGCCCCGCCTCGATACGCTGCGAGCCCTGAACCCCAGCCTCTGAGGAACCAAAGCCGTCCAGAATGGCTCGGCCCGGGAACAGCTCGGCCAGCAGTTCCTTCAGGGTGGACGACATCGGGGCACCCCCATTGGCCAGGGCAAACAGCGACGATGCATCCCACCGATCCGGCTCGGCTTGCCACGCTGCCGCTATCGGACGGCCCACTGCGTCGCCCACGACCGTGACCGAGTTGACCCCTTCGTCCTCGACCGCCTGCCACACCGCGGCGGGGTCCAGCCGGCCCGGGTGCAGGGTCGTCTTGCCCCCGGCTAGCAGCCATGACCACGTGGTCCACTGGGCCGCTGCGTGCATGAGCGGAGCGAGCGGCATGTAGCTGAACGCCGGCACGATGCGCTCGAGCAACTCGGCCGGCTCGCTGACCGGGCCATTCAGCCGCATCGGATCGCCACCGCCGACGAGGGCGAAAAACGCATCCTCTTGCCGCCATACAACACCCTTGGGCCGGCCGGTTGTCCCGCCGGTGTACATGAGGTACTCGTCATCGCCGCTACGGCCTTCGGTGACCACTTGACCCCCGGTCGACCCCGCCAGCGCGTCTTCGTAGGCCACGGCGCCGGGAAGTTCGGCCGCTTCGCCTTCGACCATCGCCGGATCAGGATCGTCCACCACCAACAGCACCCGCAGGTGGTCCGTACCGCCCGGGACGGTGGCCACCGCGCCGGTGAGCGTCTGGTGCGTGAGCAGCCCGACGGCGGACGAGTCAGTCATGAGGTGGCCAAGTTCGACTCCCGTGTACCGGTGGTTCATGTTTACCGGCGTGGCCCGCAGGCTGAAGGCGGCGATCATGGCTTCGATATAGGCGGCATCGTTGCGCAGGAACAAGCCAATGCGGTCGCCGGGAACAATTCCGGCGGCGCGGAGGTAGTTGGCCAACCGGTTGGCCCGGTCCGCAAGTTGGGCGTAGGTGCGACGCTGCGGGCCGCACACCAGCGCCTCTCGGTCCGCCACCAGCGGCCAGACCGACTCCCAAAGATCGGCGTAGTTGTAGGACTTGGAACCAATTCCGTCAGCCATATCTGACAGTGTGTCAGAAACCGCTGCACGACCCGCTGGGGTCAAGCCTCAATCAGGCCGGCGGTTCCCCGAGGACCAGCTGGACACCAGCGAGAGACGGGTCAAAGCCGGACTCCCAAGGCAACCACCCGGCTCGATCGGGCCACGCCAGTTGCACCATGCGGAACGGCTCGTCGCGGTACCAGGTGGTGGCCGACGCAAACATTTCGCCCAGAGCGTCCACGTCGATCGAAAGGAGAGCGGCACGCTGCTCACCGTCATAGAGGCCTCGGAAGAGCTCCCCGACGGGGACCTGCGTACCGCCGCGAAGCAGGTCTGCGAGCAGGCCAGCGAGGCCCCGGGCGTGCACCGGCTTGAGGCCAACAATGAGCACCTCGGGGAACCCGAACGTCTGCTCAAAGCCGATCGTGTAGCTGTAACCAGGGATTGGGGGGTCAGTGGTGGCGAGCGCGGGGACGGGCTCCAGCAGCCAGCCGTTCGTCTCGATCATCCACGCGAGCTTGTCGCGCAACTCCATGGACCGATCGGGGAAGACGTCGTCCGACACGGGCTCAGGCGGGGGGCTTGCTCAAGGCCTCGGCGTTGTCGCGCATGATGAGGCGAATTTCGTCGTCGGTGAAGCCCTCCAGGTCGTTCACAAAGGAGCGAGGATCGGCGAGGCCTTCTGCGTGGGGCCAGTCCGACCCGAACAGGACCCGGTTCACGCCCAGCGCGTCGGCCAGACCTCGAATGTCGTCCTCATAATACGGCGCCACCCAGACGTGATCACGCAAGGTCTGGACCGGGTCCGAGGCGAACGCTCCGGGGGTCATCGAATGGGACTTGGCCAGCTTTTTCACCAGCGGGCCAACCCATTCCGAGCCGCTCTCGATTGTGGCCACCCGCAGGGCGCCATGGCGCTCGAACACGCCGTGACACACCAGTGCGGCCATGGTGTCAGCGATCGCCCGATCGGAGGTGAGGAGGCCGTAAAGCGGGGTGCGACGGAAGGCCTCGAACTCGGCCGACTCGCCCCAGTCCACCACGTAGCGGCCATAACCCGACTCGCCCGAGTGGTACGCGACGGTGACCCCACCGTCCGCCAAGACCTTCCACATTGGATCATAGAGCGGGTCCCCAGGCGACCGGCCACCGGTCGGCGCCATGATCGGTCCAGCCCGCATGACCACCACGCGGGCGCCGCCAGCAACGGCCCAGCGAGCTTCGTCGAGGGCCTGATCGGGGTCGAGCAAGGTGAGGTACGGCGCCCCAAAAATTCGGTCCTGATAATGCAAACCCCAGTCGTCGTCGACCCACCGGTTGAAGGCACGGAAGGCGGCGTGAGCAGCATCGGTATCACCGAGCAGCGCCTCTTCCATACCAACGCCGAGCGTCGGGAAAAGGAAGCAGCCGCTGATCCCCTGGTCGTCCAGCACGGCGATACGGGCATCACGATTCCGGTACGCAGCCCGAATGGGCTCCAGTTCACCGAATGCACCACGGATGTCGTTGGCGGGCGAGCGGCCGCGGAAATATTCGTCAAGACAGCCCGGGCGGGCAACGGGATCGAAACCAGGGTTCGGGATGAAGCGGTTGATCCGTCCGCCGACCATCAGCCGATGACGACCGTCCACCTCGGCCCACTGCATGGTCCGTTTGGCGAAGCCTGGTTCGAGGTGTCGGGTAAAGGCGTCGGTGGCCTCGTAGTAGTGGTTGTCAGCATCGAAGATGTCATATTCGACCGTGGCCATCGGGATCCCCTTGCGCAGTTCGACTAACCTGACGACCCGTCAGAAACGATCGCCAGAAAACGAGAACACGTTCTCGTTTCAGGGTACCTCACCGGTGCCCCAGACCACCTCAGAGGTCACCCCATGGGTTCCAGCACTGCCCCCCTTGCCGGCGTTCGAATCATCGAGAGCTCGATGCTCGGCCCCGCGGCCATAACCACCCACCTCGCCGACCTCGGTGCGGAAGTCATCAAGATCGAATCCCCCCAAGGTGACTACATCCGCCAGATGACGTGGCCAATCGTGGAAGGCGTCTCGCTGATGCACCTCCACATCAACCGGGGCAAGCGATCGCTCGTGCTTGACCTGCGAACACCCCAGGCCGTCGAGACCTACCTGGACCTCGTGCGAGGTGCCGACGTGGTTATCGAAGCCATGAGGCCCGGGGGCCTCGAACGACGCGGCCTTGGCTACGAGAAGCTCCGCGAAGTGAACCCCCGCATCGTGTTCTGCACCATCTCCGGCTACGGCATGACCGGGCCCTATGCAGAGCTCCCCAGCCACGGCGTTGCCTACGACGTGTGGGCCGGTCTCGTAAAGCCCGAAATCACTGAAGACGGCTTTGCCGCCATCCCCGAACACCCGTCCATGGGAATCCACGCTGGTCCACTCTTCGGCGCACTCGGGGTGCTCGCTGGCGTGATCCGCGCCCGCGATACCGGCGAAGGCTGCCGCTTGGAGATCGCCCAGAGCGACGCCGCCGCCGCCATGGACTGGCTCCGCAGCGAGACCTGGAAGGCCTACGAGCGGCCCGAATCCGAAGTCACCGGCAACGCATCGGATGGCGGCAAGCGGCGGGCGCCGGGCACCGCCGGCATGCGCGACGGTGTGCGCTACCAGTTCTACGAAGCAAGCGATGGACGCCACGTTCTGCTCCAAGCATCCGAGCGCGAGTTCTGGGAAAACTTCTGTCGAGGCGTCAACCGCATGGACCTTTTCGAAGCCCACCCGGGCGCCAAGTTCGCCGATCACGCCGTGGGCAACACCTCGCTTCGGACGGAACTCCGAGACATTTTCCTGACCCGTACGGCCATCGAATGGGTCAAACTTGGGCTGGAGATTGAAGCGCCAATCATTGCGGTCAACACCCCGCAAACCCTGGCCGACGACCCCCAATTCCAGGACCGTTTCCCCTGGATCCCAGCCGACCGGCTTGGCACCGAACAGACGCCCACACCGATCAAGTACCTGGACGTCGACCTGCCCGTACCGACCAAAGCACCGACCGTCGGTCAGCACTCCGACGAGGTGCTCCGCGAGGTACTCGGCTACAGCGAGCCGGAGATCGCCGCACTACGCGAGTCCGGGGCTCTGGGCTAACCCGACAAGCCCAGAGCGGGTCTGGCTACGGTGCGGCCGTGACCCCGGCCGCATTCCCCCACCTATCCGCACCCGGTTCCATTGGGCCGCTGCGGTTGCGCAACCGGATGTTGTTGTGCCCGATGGGCGACAACCTCGCGGAGGCCGACGGCACCATCAGCGAGCGCCAGCTCGACTACTACGAGGCCCGCGCCGCCGGCGGAGCTGCCTTACTTCTGGTCGGCTCCGTTGCCATTGCCTACCCCGACGGCTCCACTGCCGCCGAGCAGACCGGCTTCAGCGGCGACCGGTTTCTCCCAGGCTTGACCAAGCTCACGGACCGGGTCCACGGTCACGGTGCCGCCATCGCCGCGCAGCTCGTTCACAACGGGCCCAACGCCGTGCTCGACATTGCTCGCGGCCTGCCGCTGTTGGTTCCGTCGCTACCGCCCCGGATGCGCATGGACGCTCTCTCCGCCATGGTCACCGCCGAAGAAATGACGGCCATGACCGAACCGTTCACCAGGCCGACCGCCGCCATGGATTACCGAGTGGTCACCGAGGATGACCTTGCTGCGTTGATCGACCAGTACGCCGAGGCCGCTGCGCTCGCCCAGCGGGCCGGGTTCGACGGGGTTGAGGTCCACGCGGGCCATGGCTACGTGATCGACGCGTTTCTCTCGCCACTTACGAACCAGCGGGAGGACCGTTGGGGCGGCTCGTTGGACAACCGGTCCCGGCTTCTGACGGCAGTACTCCGCGCCATCCGAGCCCGCGTAGGCGACGGGTTGGCGGTGTGGTGCCGGCTCAACGCCCGCGAGGTCGACAAGCCCGGCGGCGAAACGCTCGACGACGCCGTGGCCACTGCCCGTCTCGCCGAAGCTGCTGGCGCTCAGGCAATCCACGTGACAGCCTACGCCGACCCGGGACAGGCGACGGGGATCACCGCCGCCCACACGCCTCACCGCCCAGGCGCCCGGGTGGCCGACGCCGCCGCCATCAAGGCGGCCGTGAACGTGCCCGTCATTACTTTCGGACGCCTCGAACCCGCCGCCGCGGAGGCCGCTTTGGCCGATGGAAGCGCCGACTTTGTGGCCTTCGGCCGCAAGCTACTGGCTGGCCCAAATCTCCCCGCCGCAATCCTGGCCGGCGAGCCGGAGGCGGCGCGCCCCTGCTCGTATCAGTACCGCTGCATCGGCAACATTTTCCTCCATCGCCCACTCGCATGTGCCGTCAACCCTGACACCACGAACGAGGCGGCCCTACGCACCGAGCGGGCGGGAAAAAGCCAGCACGTGTTGGTAGTGGGAGGAGGACCGGTTGGCATGGAAGCCGCGCACCGCCTCGCCGATGCCGGCCATCAGGTGACCTTGTGGGAGGCCGAGGACCGACTTGGCGGTACCCTCGGCCTCGCCGGTGTCGCGGACCCTGCGCTGGCCCCGCTGGCCGCCTGGTTGGAACGAGAGGTGGTCCGGTCGGGGGTTGAGGTGGTGCTCGGTCGCCGGGCAACCGCCGAGGCCGTTCGAGCGCTGATGCCGGAGCGAGTACTCGTTGCCACCGGCGCCACCTGGGGTCGGCCAGACCACGCGCCCCTGGCCCTCACCCCGGACGACCTTTGGCACGACCCCCATGCGGCGCTCGCCACGCTCGGCGCCCGGGTTGTTGTGGTCGGAGCGGGGAAGGTAGCCGCGTCGCTGGCCCAAGCAGCCGGAGCGCTGGGCCGCAACGTCACGCTGGTTGCGCCGGACGCGGTGGTCGCCCCCGAGCTCGGCCTCCCCGGTCGCTTTCGGCTCGTCCACGACATTGAGGAGGCGGGGATTGCGCTGGTGGTGTCCTCCACCGTTATCGCCGGGTCCGAAGGAGCGGTCACGTTGAGCGACGGTTCGGAGCTCCCGGCCGACACCGTGGTGTGGGCCGTGGATCGGACCCCAAGGTCCGCACTGGCCGACGAACTTCGGGCGACGGGCGTCAGGGTGGAGGTGCTCGGGGACGCATCCGGAACCTACGGGTTGGAAAACGGCCTGGCCGCGGCGGCTCGGTCGGCAGCCGCCTCAGCCCACGAACAGCCAACCCATGCCCCGGCCTAGTCATGCTTCGGTGTATCGCCGTCGACGAAGCATGCTCGCCCTCCTGGGAGTCGGCCTGATCACCGTGATCGCGATGATCGCCCTCTCCAGCGGCGGGACAGGCCCCCCCACCGGCAACTCACCGGCCCGTCAGTCCACCAGCGGTGGGGCACTGTCCCCGTCGACGGGCCAACCGGCAGCCACGACAACCACCACACCAACCGGTCGTTTCACCACCGCAGCGGGCGGAACCACAGCCGTCGGCCACGGCCGTCTCATCCGCTACCAGGTTGAGGTGGAGGATGGATCCGGCGCTGACGCAGCCGAGTTCGCAACCGCCGTCGACAAAACCCTGCACGACCCCAGGGGATGGACAACCGTGGATGGCATCAGCCTCCAGAGGGTTTCTGATGGCACGGCGGACTACACGTTGCGCCTGGCCACGCCCGCAACCACAGATCTGCTCTGCCTACCGCTCACTACCGAAGGCCAGGTGTCGTGCGCATACAACAACATGGCCATGATCAACCTCACCCGTTGGCGAGTCGGCGCCGACCCACCCCATCTCAGCGTGACCGACTACCGGCGCTACGTCATCAGCCATGAGTTCGGCCACCTACTCGGGCACGGCCACGTGATGTGCCCCGGCCCCAACCAGCCCGCGCCGGTCATGATGCAGCAGACGTACAGCATCGGCGACTGCGCCCCGAACCCCTGGCCCCAACCCGACTGACTCCCACCATTCGGCGTCGATATCGCTTGGAACTAGAACGAGTTCTAATGTGGGGCAACGCACCGCTCCGGCCCCGAGGGACGACATGCATCTCAAGCTCACCGAGGAACAAGACGCTCTCCGAGACGCGGTGGCTCGCTTCTTGGAGAAGGCCTCACCCGCCGAATCGGTACGAGCGGCCGAACCCCTTGGTTGGGACGAAAAGGTGTGGGCTGGCCTCACAGACATGGGTGTCCCCACCCTCGGTGTGGCCGTCGAACACGGGGGCTCCGGGGCAACTCTGCGAGACCTGGCCGTCGTAGCCGAGGCGTGCGGTACCCGGCTCGCGGCCGCGCCGGTGGTCGAGACCATGGTCGCCGCCCGACTGTTGGCCCGGTTCCCCGAGGCCGCCCGCCCGGTGCTCGACGCCCTGGTCGAAGGCGGGGCCCCGGTGGCCATCGCCCTGCACGCCGCCGTCGATGGCTGGGTCCGGTTCGTACCCGGCGCGGCGGTATCGGCCTCCCTGATCGCACTCGACGGGGACGAGCTCGTCGTTGTGACCCAAACGGCGTCGACCTCCCCCGCCAACCTCGGGTCCGCCCCGCTGGCCAGCGTGGACCTGACCGGTTGTACCCGCATCGTGCTGGCAAGCGGCAACACCGCCGGAGCCGCCCACGCTGCCGCGGTCGACGAATGGCGGGCGCTCACCGCCCGATGGTTCATTGGGCTGGCCCGAGAAGCTCAGAGCCTGGGAATCCAGTACGCCAAAGACCGCAAACAGTTTGGCGTGGCCGTGGGGTCGTTCCAGTCGATCCAGCATCGCTTTGCCGACTTAGCCACCGATCTTGACGGCGCGGACCTCTTGTCGAACAAAGCGGTGTGGGCGCTCGATGTGGCCGACCCGGTCGCCACCTCGTTCCCCGCCATGGCCTTCTGGTTCGCCGGCGATACCGCGCAGCGCACCGCGTCCTGGGGCCTCCACGTCCATGGCGGCTACGGGTTCATGGAGGAATACGACATCCAGTTGTTGTTCCGCCGGGCCAAGGCCACCCGGCTCCTGCTGGGGGATCCTCGCCGTGAACTCCAACTCCTTGCCGACCGGCTTTGGATGGACCCAACATCGGGCTCCATCCCCGGCTCCTCGTATCGACCGACCGTTGCGCTGGGCACCGGCACAGACCACACCGTGCAGTCGGCATCAACCGACGAGCACGGCGGCTTCGACTTCCGCCTCGGCCCGGACGTGGAATCGTTCCGCGACGAGGTCCGCTCGTTCCTGGCCGAGCATGTCACCGCCGACGTCGTCGAGAAGGCCCACAGAACCGGCACGATCCACGACGCGGGCTTGCACAAAGCCATGGCCGACGCGGGATGGATTTCCGCGGGATGGCCTGCCGAGTTCGGTGGCCAGGGCCGCTCCCCGCTGGAGATGAACTCGCTAACGGAGGAGATGTATCTCTCCGGCGCGCCCGTCGACGGGCTGGGCGTCGCCTCCCTCGTGGCCCACACCCTGCTTATCGACGGGACGGACTGGCAGAAACGCACGATCATCCCCGAGATTCTTGCTGGCCAGGCCATGTGCTGCCTTGGTTACTCCGAGCCCGACGCCGGGTCCGATGTGGCCGCCTGCGCAACCAAAGCCGTGCGCGACGGCGACCAGTGGACCATCAACGGGCAGAAAATGTTCACCACGATGGCCCATGAAGCGCACTACGTGTTCCTCCTGGCGCGGACGAACTCCGAGGTGGCCAAGCACAAGGGTCTCACCATGTTTGTTGTGCCCATGGACCAAGCGGGAATCTCCATCACCCCGGTCCACACCATGGGCGGCGAGCGCACCAACATCACCTACTACGACGATGTAAAGGTCGACGATACCTACCGGGTGGGCGAAGTCGACGGTGGCTGGAGTGTCATGATGACGGCGCTCGTGTTCGAGCGAAACTCAGCCTGGTATGGCGAACTCGTCCGGCTCCTTGACCACGGCCTCACCTGGGCGCGATCCGCCGCCTCGCCGATGGGCGGGCTGATGATCGACGATCCCTTGGTCCGCGATCGTCTGGCCCGCATCGCCATCGGCAACGAGGTCTCGAACCTCCTCGGGTGGCGCGCCGCGTGGATGGCGTCAGAAGGGGTGCTCCCCGGGGTGGAAGGTTCAATGGCCAAGTTGTTCACCACCGAGCACTACCAATTTGCGGCCGACGAGCTCATCGACGCGCTAGGCACCGATGGCCTGGTCCGCCACGGCGACCCCCAGGCCCGCGCCGCCGACGGCTGGATCGAAGCCATCTACCGCCATTGCCAGGTGACCACGATTTACGGCGGGACCAGCGAGGTCTGCCGTAACGTCATCGCCGAACGCGGCCTCCAACTCCCCCGCAACCGCTAAGGGGCCAGCCCGGCTACTCGTTGGATCACCGGGAACAGCAAGCGCCAGACCACCATGGCCTTGTCGCCCGTGAAATGCAGCCCATCCTGACGGGAGACGTCAGCTCCGCCGAGCGACGTACGACACCGCACGTTCGCGTCTGGACACACCCATTCTCCGAACTGCACGAGCGTCACCCCCGGCATATTTTTGGCCAGGTCGCGTTCCGTTGCCATCAGGCAGTCGCGGGCTTCGCCAGAACCTTCAAGCCGCAGAAAGGTCTCCTGCATGAGGATCGGCGTGAGCACCACCACCCGCGCTCCCCGTGAGGTGAACGCTCCCAGCCGTTCTTTGAGCCGTGCCGTCAGGTGTTGGACGTAGGCAGGAGCACACGTTCGACCCCACACGCCGCCATAGGAGAGCTCTACCCCTACATCACCATTGAGCGAGAGCACCACGACATCAGGGTCGAACGCGGTCGCATCGCTGGCCCACAAGCCGGCGCAGTCGCCCGGCAGCGGAAGCAGATGGGTGTGGATGCGTTCGGCATCGGGGGCCGCCGCCGAGCAGGCGGGCAGCGCCCGGTTTCCCACAACAAGTTGGAACTCGCTCTGATGGGCCACCAGGGCTTCGCCCAGCAGGTACGGCACGGAATCTCCGAGCACGAGGAGCCGCTCAGGACCGGGCACCCGGCCTGGCCTGGTCATCACCGAGGCGGAGGCCGCCGGCTCGGTAGCGGTCATGATCCTGGGTTCGTCAGCCTTCACCTTTGGCGTGATCGTGGTGGTGACAGGTGCCGTGGTCGGGGCGACCGTTGGAGGCTTGGGTTCGGCTGACTTCTTGCTCCCGGACAAGCTCGGCAACGGCCGGAGATTGTCCAGCGACGTTGGCGCCGAAGCGAGAGCCGCTCCCGATTCAAGTCGTTGAGCACCTGGCAAAAATGCGACGCCGACGACCACGACCGACACGATGGCGAAGGCCGGCGCCAGCCCCCCGATGGCGGCCAATCCCCGGAGCCGGATCGGCTGCTCCAACCAGAAATAGCTCGCCGTGGCCAGCGCCAGGCTCACCGCGACCTTCACCCCCGATGCTGCCAACGGCGACAACGTCAGCCTCTGGTCGACATAGAGAAAAACCGGCCAATGCCAGAGGTACAACCCGTAGCTGATCGACCCGAGTAGGACCAGTGGTCGCCACGCCAGCACGCGAGCCGTGCCCGACCGCGGGTAGCGGACCACAACCGCAACCACCGCCGCCACCGCAAGCGCGTGGATGGTCAGCCCACCCCGAGCCACAAACCCACCCTCGCCGCTGGTAGAGAGCCAGAGGACCCCCAACAACACCAAGGCGCCGACGGCGACAA
>JANXNS010000205.1 GCA_025353965.1 Aquihabitans sp. | reverse complement strand
GAAGACGAAACGTTCTGGACCCGATTCCTACGCTCGCTCAAGACCCGGGGCCTCACCGGTGTGCGCCTCGTCATCTCCGACGCCCATGCCGGGCTCAAGGCCTCGATCCGCAAGTGCTTCACCGGAGCGTCGTGGCAACGCTGCCGGGTCCACTACGCACGCAACCTCCTCGCCACGGTCCCCAGAGCGCAACAGGAGATGGTCTCCGCTGCGTTCCGGTCGATCTTCGCTCTCGGCACCGCGAAGGAGGTCACTGTCCGCTTCGACGAAGTCACCGACACCCTCGCCGAGCGGTTCCCGAAGGCCGCAGAGTCGATGCGCTCAGCGCGCACCGACGTACTCGCGTTCGCACCGTTCCCGAAGGCGCACTGGCGCAAAATCTGGTCGAACAACCCCCTCGAACGGCTCAACAAGGAAGTGAAACGCCGCTCGAACGTCGTCGGGATCTTCCCCAACGACCGCGCCGCGATCCGCCTGATCGGCGCCGTGCTCGCCGACCAACACGACGAGTGGGCCATCGCCCGCCGATACCTCTCCGAGGCATCGATGGCAGAACTCACCGCACCGCGCGACACTGACCCCGACCAGCCAGCAATCGCAGGCTGAACACACCGAGGATCACCCTCGAAACCCCACCACTACGCGGGACTCAATCCATTGCTTCAAGACCGCCGCCATGGTAGTGGTGGAAAACACGACTCGGTCAGCGGATCGTTGGTCGGCTTGGTGTTCGGCGGGGGAGCTTCGGGTCGTTCAACATTCGAGCGGGCCCGGTGTGGCTCCCGCTTGGCCACAGACGATTGCTGCGGCGCAGGCCTTAGACAGGTTTGGGTAGCGGGCCTTTAGCTGGGGGTCCGCGGTGGAGCAGCCATCTCGATCTGGCCATTTATTGGGCAAACCGAGGCGGCGAGCGACAGAATTGTGCGCTCATACAGCGTGATGCGTACTAAAGGTTGACAGCGCTGCGCCAACGTGTCACCTTTGATTCGAGAAAGGCGTGGGATGAAATCTTCGATTAAATGGCGAAGTAAAGCCGCCCGCGTGATCGCTGGGCTGGGCGTAATTGTAGTTTTGTCCGGATGTCTAGACAATATGTACCCGACTGCAAATTATCACGCAGAATGCGCTGATTTTTCTTCGACCGACTCTTTAGGGCACTACTGTCAGACCGACGGCCGAGCGCTGACGTACTACTACCAATCTACTCTTTCTGATGGCGATAAGGCTGGAATCCGGACGGGCCTCGACAAGTTCGAGCCCACCGTTCTGGATCCGACCTATCAAGCAGCGGTCTATTCAGGAACCCAAGAAACCGACATAATTTATTACAAGGGGGCTTTGGGGGCCAACGTTGCTGGGATCACATACTGCGAAGATGCTGCGACTACCACAATTTGTGATCAGCACTACGTGAAGTATAATTCCTCCCAAACGGTGGATCGGGTAGCCGGATGCCACGAGTCGGGTCACGCCGTAGGTCTTACGCATGGGTCCAATGCCGCGGACGAGAATGGGGATCCGGCTGCAGATAACGACCCGATCTTGGGGTGTATGCGTACCCCATATGACTACTTCGCCTTTGAGTTAGGTGATGCCAATGCGGCAGAAATTGATAATACTTACTGATGGCATAACGGGGAGACAACCTGTGATAACTAGACAAAAACTGCTCTCGTTCGCAATAGTTGCCTCATTGTCTCTTTGTGTTGTTGCCTGCGGGGGTTCTTCTCCCACGAAGGCAGTAGTTGCTGATGGATTGGACCTGTTGCCTCACAGCACGCTTGAGGATTGGGTTACATACAGCGACGCCGTGGTGGTCGTGAACGTGAACAGGGAGACCGAAATCGCGCCGTCGGTGGACGAGATAAAGGCTGGTGAAGGCATGATCATGCGCACCGTTCAGGTCGAGGTGAGCGATACGGTCTGGTCTCGGGACGAAGCACCATCAGCGCCAGCCACGTTCGAATTTGTTACCTATGGCTGGGTATTCAAGGGCGATAAGCGCACTGTCATCGGCGAGGCAGGAGGTGCCCGGATTGAGGTCGGACGGTCGTACCTAGTCCCGCTCGTCCGATTCGAGACGGGGGAGTGGGCACCCATCAGCTCTCAAGAGGTCCTGGTTTGGAACGACGGAGTAGGGGTGTTGGAGAACCCGGCTACCGCTTCTGCAGCGGTAAAGGCCGTTGCCGACCACCCCAAGTCCGAGCTTGCGGACCTGTTGGGCTCCACCAAGCCTGACCCAGTGGCTGCTCCCTACGGGGACCTTAGCGCTCAAGACCGATATCAGGCCGTGGCCAACGCCAACCGGAAGAGCGACTAGTCGTACTGCTCGGGGCTGTTGGGCTCTTCTAGGAGCCCGATTCCCGTACGGGTGGCCTGGGGGCTGCGGCAGGACCCGGTCGATGCCAACCCATCGTGGTGGACCACACCGCCGACGCAGGCGAACCCGGCGTTCATCGAGCTCGTAGTGTGACCCTCGATGATTCGTTTCGGGTATCAACTCAGTGAAGCCGATGAGGCTCGGCCAGTCGAGATAGGGGACTGTCAGATTCTTTGTGTAACCGGCCGTGATGGTCATGGTTAGTTGGCGGCCTGGATGCGGTCGCCGTAGTGGATGGTCAGGGCGTTCAGTATGGGCTTCCAGGCGTTGATCCGCCCACTCGGGTTTGATCGGTTT
>JANXNS010000215.1 GCA_025353965.1 Aquihabitans sp. | reverse complement strand
GTTGCGGTGGCCAAGGCGGCATTGCCGGGCTGGCGCGCCACCGGGCTCTCCCGTCGCGCCGAGGTGATGTTTCGCCTCCGCGATCTGATTGATGCCAACAAGCATGAGCTCGCTCAAATCGTGAGTGCCGAGCACGGCAAGGTTCCGTCAGATGCCTTGGGGGAAATTGCTCGCGGTCTCGAGAACGTGGAGTTCGCTTGCGGCATTCCGAACCTCTTGAAGGGCGGCTACAGCGAGCAGGCGGCCACCGGGGTCGACGTGTACAACATCCGCCAGCCGCTCGGTGTGGTGGCGGGCATTACCCCATTCAACTTCCCGGCCATGGTGCCCATGTGGATGTTTGCCAACGCCCTGGCCTGTGGCAACACGTTCATCCTCAAGCCCAGCGAAAAGGACCCGTCGACCGCAATGTTCCTGGCCGAACTACTGGCTCAGGCTGGCCTTCCCGACGGCTGCTTCAACGTGGTCCATGGCGACAAGGAAGCCGTCGATGCCCTCGTGGAGCACCCCGACGTGAAGGCCATCAGCTTTGTGGGCAGCACGCCCATCGCTCGTTACATCTACGAATCTGGCACCAAGGCGGGCAAGCGGGTTCAGGCCCTTGGCGGCGCCAAGAACCACATGCTGGTGTTGCCAGATGCAGATCTGGATATGGCCGCCGATGCCGCTGTTTCCGCGGCGTACGGGTCCGCGGGCGAGCGGTGCATGGCGATCAGCGTGGTGCTGGCCATGGACTCCGTGGCCGACGAACTGGTGGCCAAGATCGGCGACCGAATTCCCGGCATCAAGGTTGGTCCCGGCACCGACCCGGCCAACGAGATGGGACCGCTCATCACTGGCGAACACCGTGACAAGGTGGCGGGCTACGTGACCGGCGCAGCTGTGGAGGGCGCAACAGTGGTCATCGATGGCACCACCGATGTACCGGCCGATGGCTTCTTTCTGAACCCGACACTGCTCGACCATGTGAAGCCCGGCATGGCTGCCTACGACGACGAAATCTTTGGGCCAGTCCTGGCGGTCACCCGCATCTCGTCGTATGAGGAGGGCCTGGCCCTCATCAATGACAACGAGTTCGGCAACGGCACGGCGATCTTCACTCGAGACGGCGGCGCCGCCCGGCAATTCCAGTTCGAGGTGGAGGTCGGTATGGTCGGCGTGAACGTTCCGATCCCGGTGCCGGTGAGCTACTACAGCTTTGGCGGCTGGAAGTCCTCGCTGTTCGGCGACCAACACATGTACGGCCCGGAGGGCGTCAATTTCTACACCCGATCCAAGGTGGTCACCTCTCGCTGGCCAGATCCTGCGTCATCCAGCATTAACCTCGGTTTCCCCGAAAACCGGTAACTCGCACGTAGCGTTTGGGCTTCCACTTCTTGCTGACCCAGCCAATAGGGGGCAGCAGATCGAACGCACCGGGAGGGTGGCGCATGGATCTTGACCAAGCCAAGCAACCGCTAGAACGCCCCTACCTTCGCGGTCGGCTTCACCAGGTGGCCTTCCTGGTTTCGATCGGTGGCCTGGTCTGGCTGGTTCGGTCTGCGTCAACGCCGCGTGCGTTGGCGGCGGCCTGGATCTACGGCCTGGCCAGTGTGTTGCTGTACCTGACAAGTTCCAGTTACCACGTGTTTGCCCGCTCGCTGCTGGCTCGTCGGATCCTGCAGCGAGCCGATCATTCCATGATCTTTGTGCTGATCGCTGGCTCGTTTACGCCGTCCGCCGTGCTCATGCTGCCGGACCCGTGGC
>JANXNS010000186.1 GCA_025353965.1 Aquihabitans sp. | reverse complement strand
TGAGGCCCAGGTCCGCCCGGCACAGCAGGACCAGCAACACCAGCGCGGTGAAACGCGTCCATTGGGCCCGACGAGCACTCAGGTAAGCCCAAAGCAGGGCAGGCAGGGCGATGAGTTCTGGGTGGAACGTGCTGAGGTTTGCTCGATGCAGGGTGGGTGAGAGAGCGAAGGCCGTGATGATCACGCTTGCCGCGCCAACGCGGAGCTTGGCTTCCTCTCGGGCGAGACGCCACAGGGGTATGACGGCAAGGGCAATGGCGGCAGCCTGGATGATGGAGAAAAGCGCCTCTGGCGGCACATATCGACTGAGCCAGAGAATCGGCTCAGACACCAATGACCAGGTGGCCCGGGCTGGGTCGAACTCGCCGATGGGCTGGCCCGCCATGGCGTGCTGGCGCCGCCACCCGGCCTGGAGCCAGGGCGCCAGGCCGCTTCCCCCCTCGATCGATCGGATGGCCGCAGCGTCCAGCGCAAGGAACACGATGAACACGGCTGACGCGCTCAACCAGGGCAACATGCGGTCTGCGCCTTCGTCATCGAGCCTTCCCTCGATTTGGAGCACGAGCCGGTCCCACCTGCGGCGCAAACTTGGCCCGCGGACCGGGCCGGTCATGGGCGGGCTCCGTCGTCGGGGAAAAGGCTGCCGCCATCCAGATCAATCGCGTCGGCGAGCTGCGCCCCACCATTGCGAACGTTGCCTACCGCGGGCGACACCGGGTGCATGGCCAGTAGCTGAGGTGGGGCGGGAACCAGGAGCCGCCCGAGCGTCTCGAGGTCTGCGTTAGCAGGATCAAGCCACTCGTCCCACACACTGGGCGGGAGGATGGTCGGCATCCGGTCGTGGATCGGTGCCATCGTTTCATTGGGGGTGGTAGTAACGATAGTGGCCGAACGCAGACGCTGGCTTCCGTCTCGGTTGGGTCCCCTCCACTCCTCCCATAAGCCAGCGAAGGCCAATGGCTCGTCGTCTCGGCGGTGAATGAAATAGGGCTGTTTGGCCGTCTCGCCGGAAATTTTTTTCCACTCGTAGAACCCATCTACGGGAACGATGCAACGGCGTTTGCGGAAGGCGTGCTTGAACGCCCTCTTGTCGGCCAAGCCCTCGGCTCGGGCGTTGATCATCTTGTTTCCCATAGCGGGAGATTTGGCCCAAACCGGCACCAGACCCCAGTGATGCGAATCCAGATGCCGGACACCACCATGAACCAGCACCACGTAGACGTCGTTGGTGGGGGCGACATTCCAATTGGCCAACAGAGGCGCCTCGGCCGGGGGCTCGGCGTCGAAGTATCGGGCGATCTCGTCTGGAGGTGACGACGACACGAACCGACCACACATGGGCGGGACGCTACCGCTGGACGTGCCTCGCCGTAACGAACTTGCTCACCGTCAGGGACGAAGCGCAGGACGGGCGCCGGATCGACCCACGGTGGCAACGGCTGCAGCTGCGGGCACGATGGCCACGCCCGCGAGCGGATGCAACGCCATACCGGCGAAGACTGCGGCCGCCAGCACCTGGACCGAGGCCGCCGCCACCCGAGCGGCCGGGGCCGCAGCGTCGAGCCGCTCGTGAACCCGGCCGAGCGCAGCTGGGGTATTGGCCGACCGCCCGATGAAGACGGCCGAACCGCGGACCAGGCCGAAGGAAAGGCCAATGATCACGGCCTGCAGCGGCCTGGCGGTGAGCACGGCGAGACCGATGGTGAGGAAAACCCCGGCGGTCATGATGTAGGTGGCCACACCGAACCCGATCTGCCATCCGAACCCGGCGCCGTAGGCCCAGGATCGGTAGCGGCGGAGCCATGCATCGTTGACCTGGCGCTTGAAGATCGGCAACTCGATGCCCCCGACGCCGAGATCGACGCTGGCGGTGATCACCGCCAAGGCGGCGGCGAGTCCAACGAGTGCTGAATCGGAAAGGCCCAGGGCGCCAACCCCGGCGGCGGCCAACGCAGCCAGCAGGCCGAGCGAAAGCCCTCCGAGAATTCCGCCGATGACAAACCAGGCGGCGGTGACGTTGAAGCGATTTCCGCGACCCGCCTCCGTCATGGGAGTGATGGACGAGAGCATGGACAGCCCACAGGGCGACCACACGCCCCGAGCGGCAGCGACGACGGCGACGGGAAGCGCGAGCAACAAGATCACGGAGCTCATAGATCCTCTACGATAGCGGCCATGACGATCGCGACTGATGTGCACCAAAGTGGGCCAGCCCTCGTTCGGTCGGTGGCCGACATTGTTCGTGCAGAGGCAGCGGACGCCGAGGCAGCACGCACCATGACGCCCGGAATTGTCTCGGCGATGTGGGAAAGCGGTCTCATGGGCTTCATGAACCCGGCCGAGGCGGGCGGAGCGGAGCCAACGTTCGTGGAGATGTTGGCTACCTGGATCGACATGGCCCACCTGGACGGTTCCTTCGGGTGGATCGGGATTGCCAACCTTCCGTCCTCCGCCGCAGTTGCTGCCTACTTGCCGGACGCGGGTTTCGCCGAGGTCTTCACGGCCCACGACAACCGCGTCACGCTCGGCGGCCAGTTCTTCCCCAACGGGACGGCCGACAGCGTCGATGGTGGTTATCGGCTGACCGGCGCCTGGAACTTCGGCTCCGGAACCGGACACAGTGACTACGTTGCCGCTGGCTTCATGCCCATGGTGAATGGCGACCTGGTATGGGCGTCGGAGGGGGTGCCCGAGCTGCGGGTAGCTGTACTTCCCCGCCAGGACGTCACTTTCACCGATGGCTGGCACGTTCAAGGCCTCAAAGGGACGGGGTCCTACGACTACAACGTGGCCGACGTTTTTGTGCCCGCCTCCCGGACCTTCCCCCTTTTCACCCGGGAGCCCATGCGGGGCAGCTCCCCCGCTTTCCACATGGGGCTGATGCCCATCACCGCTGCCGGGCACGCCGGATGGGCGCTGGGCGTGGCCAAGAGCATGCTCGACGACGTGGAGGAGCTCGCCGCCGGGAAGGTGCGCATGGGGGACCCCGCTCCCCTCGCCAACAAGGCCAGCTTCCAGCGGGGGTTGGCTCACCATGTGGCCATGTGGCGGGCGGCCCGCTTGCTCGTGGAGCACACCTTCACCGATGTGGAAACGGCCGTCGCCGCCGGTCAGGACCTCACCCCGCACATGCGGGCCGACATGCGCGTGTCTGCGGTGTACGCCACCGATTGCTCCCGGGAAGTTGCCCAGTGGGCCCACCTAGCGGCCGGTACAACGGCCATCCGTGAGGGCAGCCGCCTAGAGCGGGCCTTTCGGGACCTCTACACCGGTACCCAACACGCCTTCATTGGTGAGAAGGTCGCTACCGATGCGGCGCAGGTTTGGCTGGGCTTGGAGACAGACCCGATCGGGCTCTGAAAGGCGTGGCCTAGGCCGGGTCCGGGCTTGGTCAAGAAATCCCCCGCTGGTTGTCACCCGCGCGCGGCGGAGGTTCGTCAGTCCTCATAACTGGAGACCTATGGAGGACCCTCATGAACAAGCACAGCAATGCACGGCGTCTCGTGATGGCCGGGTGTGCGATCGCCCTCGGCGTCACCACAGCCACGCCCTCGGGATCACTCGCCGCCCAATCCGAGCCGAGCCAGGCCCAGGTCACGAACGGCGAGCTCTTACCGTTCGCCGCCGGGGCCAGCGGCTCTACCAGTGGGCACGCCCAGATGGTGCGCACCGCCAGCGGGGCGACGATCGTGTCGCTCCACGTCACGGGGCTCGTCCCTGGCAGGGCCTACGCCTCGCACGTCCATGCTGCGCCCTGTGCCGTCGGCGCGGCCGACGGGCATTACAAGCACGATCCGGCTGGCGCCGCTACCCCGCCGAACGAGATCTGGCCCGGTGACGGCCCGTTTGTCGCCGGCCCGTCAGGCAACGCCAACGTCAACACCGTTGCCGATTTCCGGGCCGGGGCAACCGCCGTGTCGGTCGTGGTGCACGACCGATCGCTGCCATCCGCGGCCAACAAGATCGCCTGTGCGGACCTGAGCTGAGGGGCGGGACGAGCGGGAGGTTCGAGATGGGCAACGTCATCGAGATCGAGGGGCTGCGGAAGGAGTACCGGAGGTTGCGACGGCCACCCACCGTGGCGATCGCCGGACTCGACTTGGCGGTGCCGGAGGGAGGAGTCTTCGGCTTCCTCGGGCCCAATGGATCGGGCAAGACCACCACAATCCGCTGCATGCTCGGCCTCGTCCGGGCGACGAGCGGGACCACGTCGGTGCTCGGTCAGCCGACCCCCGCCGCCCTTCGGTCCGTGCTGCCCCAAGTGGGCGCCATCGTCGAGACGCCCGCGCTGTTCCCGACCATGACCGGCCAGGAGAACCTCCGGCTCCTCGGTGCTATCGACCGCATCGGCCCGAGCCGCGTGGCCGACGTGCTTGAGGTGGTCGGCCTGACCGATCGAGCAGGCGAGAAAGTGGGGAAATACTCCCTGGGCATGCGCCAGCGCCTCGGCCTGGCCGCTGCGCTCCTGAAGGACCCGGCCCTGCTGGTCCTCGACGAGCCGGCCAATGGCCTCGATCCCGCGGGGATTCGCGAGATCCGTGAGTTGTTGGTCAAGCTGGGCGCGGAAGGCCGGACGGTCTTCGTATCGAGCCACCTCCTGGCTGAAGTCGAGCAGACGTGCGATCGGGTGGCGATCTTGGATCGCGGCCGGTGCATTCTCGAGGGTCGCGTCGAGGATGTCCTCGCCCGATCGGCGCGACCCTCCGTACTCGTCGGGCTCGACGATCTTGATGCAGGGGCGCGGCTGCTCGCCGCCGACGGGCTCGCGGTGGAGCAGGCGGACTCGCTCCTCCGCGTGGCGATCGATCGAGGTGAGGCGGCGCGCGTCACGAAGCTCCTGGCCGACCACGGTCACTATGTGACCGAGCTCCGTCCGGAGAGCGTCTCGCTCGAGGACCTGTTCTTGACCGTCACCGCCCACTCGAATGAGGCGATATGACCCTGCTGCTGGTGGAGATGCGTCGGGCCGTGCACCGCCGACTCGTGCGCTGGATGATTGCGGCTGACCTGGTCTTCTGCGCAGCGATGGGGGTCATAGCGTTCCTGAGTCGCGTGGACCCGGCGTACCCGCGGGACCACGCGGCCATTCTTCTGAACTGGTGGCAGCCAGCTGGCGGCGGAGGCCTCATCGTCATCGGGACGTCGGTGCTCGTGATCGGCGCCGCCATCTGTGGGGCGTCGGTCGCCGGCGCCGAGTGGAAGGCGGGGACAATCACGACGGTCCTCACGTGGAGCCCGGGGCGGGTGCGGCTGCACCTGACCCGCACCGCATCGGCGGCCATCCTCTCGTTTGTGATCGGGGTCGTCCTGCTGATCGTGTTCATGGCCGCCGCGGTTCCGGCGATGCTCACCCACGGCAGCACGTCGGGCACCGATGCAGGGTGGTGGTGGGCGCTCACGATGGCGGTCGTCCGATCTGCGGGCATGGCTGCACTGGTGGCCGTCCTTGCCTTCAATATCGCCACCCTGGGCCGCAACACCGCGGCCGCGCTGGTCGCCATCGCCGCCTGGGCCTTGTTCGTCGAGAACCTGGTTCGCGGTCTCCGGCCGGGGCTGGCTCGGTACCTCGTCGGCGAGAATGTCGCCATGGTGGTGCCGTGGCACCCCCTCGACGACGTGGAGTTCAAGAGCACCCCGACCGCCGCGCTGGTGACCTTGCTCGTCTACCTGGCCATCGTGGTCGGCATTGCGACCTGGAGCTTCCAACGACGGGACGTTGCCGGCTCCTGATATGGAAAGCTCTTGTGCAGTGGATGTAGGGGAAGGGCTGAGGGCGGCGCTCCTGGCGTGGATGCGGCCGCCCGTGCTGGCCATGGCTGGCGCCATGCCAATTGCGGTCCAGCCCGTCGCCATCGGGTCCGGCATCGATGTTGATGCATTCGTCGTCCAGCTGTTCCGGGCCGAAGGCCAGTCACTCGTGCGGCTCGCCCGGCTGTTTGTCGATGACCGCAACGCCGCTGAGGACCTCGTGCAAGAGGCGTTCATCCGCCTCTCCCGGTCCGTGCACCGCATCACCGACCCGGACCGGGCGCCGGCATATCTCCGATCGATCGTCCTGAACCTCGCCCGTGACCACAATCGCCGCGGCTTCGTCTCGCTCCGCCACCGCCTGCCGTTCGACCACGAGGCGGCGTCGACCGAGGACCAGATCGACCTGCGGGAGGACCAGCGCCGCCTCCTCGAGGCGTTGCGCGAGCTCCCGCCCCGTCAACGCGACTGCCTGGTCCTGCGCTACTACGACGAGCTGGGCATCGATGACATCGCCGAGACCATGGGGATCTCGCGGAACTCGGTGAAGACCCACCTCACCCGCGGCATCAGTGGCTTGAGCAAGCTCCTGGACAAGCCGGGGGAACCGTGGACGTAGGTGAGGATCAGGTGCGCGATGCGCTCCGGAGCGGTGCCGCGTCCGTTGTGGAGAGCCCCGACCTGTTCGACCGTGTGTGGCTCAGCATCACCGACGACCGCCGGCTCCGGGTGCAGCGCCGGGCGGTCGCCGGGATCGCTGCCTGCGTCGCCGCTGCGTTCGCTCAGGTTGTCTTCGGTTTCCTCGATCACCAACAAGGAAGGTTCCTCATGGACTGGTGGATTCTCGAGCTCCTCACCAACGCCTTGCTCATCGGCATCGCGTTCTGGCTGGGCCCGCTGATCAAACGGTATGGCAAGAGTTACGCGGCCGATGTGTTCCGGGCCAACCCGCGGACCGGCAAGAGCTTCGTCGTGCTCACCGACGTTGCGTATTACCTCATCTTCTTGTCGTACGTGCTGTTCACCCTCACCTTCGAGCCCCGGGGCGGGTGGGCGGCGACGGTCAACGCGTCCCAGCTGCAGCACGAGACGTCGCGGGTGGCGGGGATCTTGTTGATCATCGGGCTGCTCCACGGGGTCAACCTGCTGGTGCTGCCGGTAATGGGACGGCTCCTCACGCTCAACCGGCAGCTGGACTCCAGCACTCCTGCGGGTGAGTCGGGCGACTGACCGTGCTCGTCGTGCTCGTCGTGCTCGTGGTGATCCTGGCGGGGGGTGCGTTCATCGCGGCCGGGGTGGCGGCGACGGTTCGAGACCGGGCGCTCCGGGGAGGCTTGATCGTGGTGGTACCGGCCCTTCTCACCCTCGTCACCCTCGGCGCAGTCTCGGGCGGTCGGGGTTCCGGGGACAATCCCCTGAGGTCGACAGCCCCATCGCCCACCTCGACCCCGGCGGCGGCCA
>JANXNS010000176.1 GCA_025353965.1 Aquihabitans sp. | reverse complement strand
GGTGAGCGTTCCCAATGACCAGGACGGTGTAGCCGGAATCACGCAGAGCTACATCAGGCCACTCGATACCTACACCTACTCGTTTACGGCCCCCAATCATCCGGAACTGGGCATGTATCACGCCCATATGCACGGCCAGGTGGCTATTCCCAATGGGCTCTTTGCGGTGTTCCAAGTTGGTGACGTGAAGCTGCCGACTGGGCGCAACTTCAACACGATGTCTGTACCGAACGACGTGAAGGTCTCCCAGGAGATCCCCTTGGTTCTCAATGATGCGGGCGTGATCGGCCTTTCCATCAACGGCAAAGGCTTTCCGGAGACGGCACCCATAGTGGCCAAGAAGGGCGATTGGGTCCTGCTTAATTTCCTCAATGAGGGTCTGTCCGGGCACCCGATGCACCTGCATCGCCAGTCGCAATTAGTGGTGGCGAAGGATGGCTTTGCCCTGGATTCGCCCTACCAGGTGGACACGCTGTGGATCGCTCCGGGTGAGCGTTACAGCGTCCTAGTCCACGCCGATGAGGTGGGCACGTGGGCGTTCCACTGCCACATTGTGAGTCACGCCGAGAACGATGACGGCCTGTTCGGCATGGTCACCGTCATGGTGGTCACCAAGTAACCGCCCACGTTTGCCATTGATCTCCCGGGGACACCTGGGGAACCGGGCGACGGTCGATCCCCCCCCATGGGTCGGCCGTCGCTCCGCGATCCCTACCCGAGTTGCCAACGACCTCTTCGAGGCCGCAGTTCGCGAAGGAGCCCTCGAGCAGCGGTCTGCAAAGCGCCAGATAAACTATTGGGCCCGGATCGGCCAGAAGGTCACCAAGCGCGACACCGTCGACGAGGCCGCTGAGCGAATCTCGTTGGGGGCAACCGCGTCGGCAGCCGGCCTTGTGACGGTTGCTCTTGATGAGCAGGGCCGCTTGTGCGAGTACCACCCGGATGGCAGCACAACCCTGCTCGCGTGATCCGGCCAGCCCATCCAGGGTCCGTGTTCGTCAACGCTGACGAGATTGCCAAGGTCCGATGGCCCGGCGAAGCGGAAGCCCGTTCCTACGAAGCCGCAGCTGCGGCCGCCGAAGCCCGAACTGCCCGTTGGACCCACATCACCACCGGGGCGTTGCAGACGCCGGCCACCGGGTACACGTCGACGCTGGTTGCATTGGCCGGGATGCCGGCGATCTTGCGGTAGGCCACGGTGGCCTTGGTTGCGGTCTGACGGCACGCGGGTTTTGCGGCGGCCGTTTGTTGGGGCTGTGGCTGGGTGGTGGTTGTTGTGCTGCTGTTCGTGATGGCCGGCGCTCGGCAGGCCGTATTTCCGGTCAGTAGTTGTTGCTGAGCACAAAGTAGCGACCGCCAAGCCGCCCGCTCAGGACGTCGGCTTAGGCTTGGGCGGGTGGTGATCGAGCAGGCGACCCTCTTCGGCGGTGACGACGCGGGGGCGGGGGAGCGGCAGGAATTTGTGGGCGGGGAGGTGGTGTACCTGCCGGGTTTCGTGCCGGTTGCGGATCGGGCGGGGCTGTTGGCGCGGATCGACGAGACCACGGTGTGGCGGCAGGAATTGATCCGGATGTACGGCAAGGAGATGCCGGTGCCCCGGCTCACGGCCTGGCATGGAGACCCGGGGCGGACGTACTCGTATTCGCAGATTGCGTTGGAGCCGGTGCCGTGGACGGCCCCGCTCTTGGCGCTGAAGGCGATGGTGGAAGCGGCGAGTGGCGTGGCCTTCAACAGCGTGTTGCTGAACCTCTACCGCGATGGTCGTGACAGTGTTGCTTGGCATAGCGACGACGAGCCGGAGCTTGGCCCGCGGCCGGTCATTGCCTCGGTGAGTTTGGGGGCGCCGAGGCGGTTCCATCTGCGGCGCAAGGCCGACCATGGCGACCGGGCCGACATCACGCTGACCGACGGGAGCCTGCTGCTCATGGCCGGGTCCACGCAGCATGAGTGGGAGCACCAGGTCCCGAAGACGGCAACGAAGGTCGGTCCTCGGGTGAACCTGACGTTTCGCACCGTCACCTAGACGCAGCAGACGTGAGTGGTGAGGGGTCCGCCGTTCCAGGTGAGGGCATCGCCGAAGGCGGCGAGCATGTCGAAGGGGCGGCCCTCCGCGTCGGCGTAGGCGCGGTGGAGGTTGAGGAGGAGTCGTTCGGCGTCGGCCCAGTGGGCGAACTCGCCCAGGTCGGTCCGTTGGGCGGCTTCGAGAGGGCCGAGCCCGTCCTGTCGGCCGCTTGCGGTGGTGGCGAGGATGAACCGGAAGTAGCGCTCGTGGTCGGCCAACACATTCGCCAGGGTGGCGGCGGTGACGGAGCCGGCCATGACCAGTGGGGTGAGCCCATGGAAGATGAGGTCCCCGGTGAAGACCACCCGTTCTTCTGGGAGCCAGGCGATGAGGTCTCGGCGGGGAGGAGGCAGTTGCCGTAGGTGTGGTCGCCGTGTTCGTGGGTGTTGGCGGCGACGCGGATAGGGGCATCGTTGGTGGCGGCGCGGACGGCGGCGAGGAAGCGGTTGGTGCGGGCGGCGGTGGCGCAGGTGTCGATCACGATGGTTCCGTCGGTGCCGCTGATGGCGCCGGCGTTGTTGAGGAGCTGGATGTCTCCGGGCTGGAAGTCCATTTGGAGGTGGAAGGTGGGGTCGTTTGCGATGGCCTCAAGGAGTTCCATGGCTTCAATCTGGGCGCTGGTGAGGCGGGGGACCGCGGCGTGGCGTTGGGCGTCGCGGATGTACCAGCCGATGTAGAAGACGCGGGGTGTGCCGTTGACATCGGAGAACGGGGGGAGCGAAAAGTAGGGGTCCTCGCCGGGGGATTGTTCGTCGTTGCGGTCCCAGTTCATGGGCTCGTAGAGCACGTCGAGAAGGTCTGGCCGTTGGCGGAGCAGCTCGTTGTAGACGGCGGCCGAGCTGGCGATTCGGCTTTCGCCACCGGTGCGGACTCGGTGGAGGCAGAGGAGGCCGACGAGGTCTGCGTAGTTATTGGTGCGGTCAGGGGCCGAGGAGGCCGAGCGGGATCACCGCGATGCCGTCGCTCCGGCGGTACGCTTCCGGGCCAGTCGTCACCACGGCCGCATCAACCATGTCTGCACCGAGCGTGTCCCGCAGCCAGAGAAGGTGGCGGACGTCTCGGTCGTTGACCGTGGCCGAGAGCTTTACCTCGATGGCTAACGCAGCTCCGTTGCGTTCAAGGATGAGGTCGACTTCGTGCTCCCCGCCACGGGTGCGGAGGTGATGGGTCTTAGCGCCGGCTGTTTGAGCGAGCGTTCGGATCGATAGCGCAGCCAAAGACTCGAATAGTCCGCCCAGGAGCGTCCCGTCGCGGGGAACAGAGATGCCGTCTTCGTCGCCAGCGAGCAGGTGAGCGCGCGTCCGGCCCAGCAGGCGTGCAGCCAGCGCAGGGTCTGCGAGGTGGTGCTTTGGGCCGAGGGTGAGGCGGGACAGGTGGTTATTGGTCGGGAGCCATGCTTCGATCGGGTCGAGAATTCTGAGCGCGGTGAGAAGTTCCGTATAGGCATCCGTTGTGGGCCTCCCGGGCTTTTGATCCTGGCCGCTGGTGGACGCGTCTCGGATTTTCTCCCAGGACGCGGTGCTGCTGGTAACTGCGGCATAGGCCCGGAGCCAGGCTTGGACGGTGGCTGGGCGGCGCACAGTGAACCCCGCTTCTGGCAACTCGCGGTCCACGATGTTGTCGAGGTACCCGTCGAGCTGAAAAGCGGCTGCCCTACTGCTTACGCCGCGCAGGCCGGGAAAGCCGCTCGCCAGGATCTCGTCGACATAGTCGGTCAGTACGAGCGGCGAGCGGCCCCGGACCGTTGGTTGAGCGCCGTCCATGAGCTCAGCAAAGGAGACGGTGGTTCGGCAGATCTTGCGTTCATGGAGAGCAAGTGGCCGCATGCGGAGTCTGACGATCCGCCCCGCGCCCGAGTGCGTTCCCTCTGTTGGTGCCGAGCCAGTGAGCAGGAATCGGCCCCCGGACGAGTCCTCATCGACTGATCGGCGCACGGCGTCCCAGACATCTGGCACCCGTTGCCATTCGTCGATGAGGACGGGCGGCTTGTCGAGGGCGACCAGGTCGGGGTCGGCCTGGATCACGGTCCTCTCGGATGGGACGTCTAGGCGTCGCACTGTCCGGACCCGCCGGAGAGCAGTAGCGGTCTTGCCCACCCCCTTTGGCCCGTCCAACAGAACGGCTGGCAACTGGCTGAAGAGGTCGTCGAGTTCGGTATCCACCGAGCGACGGAGGTAGGTCCCCGAGAAGTTCCGAGCCGGTGGCATCCGATCAGGATACACCATCTGCCGGGGTCAAACTATACAATTTGCCAGAGCCAAACTATACAGTCTGCCAAAGCCAAACTATACAATGTGCCGGATAGTTCCCTGAGGACGAGGCCATCCCAAGCAGGGCTGAAAACCGCCGCAGCTCGGGGGGAGGGGGTCGGTCATGATGGGTGTCCACTTGAACGGCGGGCCGCCATGTTGCTGACTATCTCCACCACTCATGAGCCGGCGACTGACCTTGGCTTCCTGCTGCAGAAGCACCCGGACAACGTGCGGACGGTGTCGTTCCCGTTCGGCGAGGCCCACGTGTTCTTCCCGGAGGCCTCCGACACCCGGTGCACCGCCGCGCTGTTGGTGGAGGTGGACCCGATTGGGTTGGTGCGCCGCCCGGGCCGGGGTGCGGACGGGTTTTCGCTGGCCGGGTACGTGAACGATCGGCCGTATGCGGCGTCGTCGTTCTTGAGTGTTGCCTTGGGCAAGGTGTTTCGCACGGCGTTGAACGGGCGGTCTGAGCATCGGCCGGAGTTGGCGGCCACGGCGTTGCCGTTTGTGGTGGAGTTGCCGACGGTGCCGTGTCGGGGTGGGGAGGCGGTCTTGCGGGAGCTGTTCGAGCCGCTCGGCTACGCCGTGGAGGCCCACCCGATTGCGCTGGACGAGCGGTTCCCGGAGTGGGGCGATTCCCGTTACTTGTCGGTGCGGCTGACCGGCCAGGTGCGGCTGGCGGATCTGTTGGCGCACCTCTATGTGTTGTTGCCGGTGTTGGACGATGAGAAGCACTACTGGGTGGGCGATGACGAGGCGGACAAGTTGTTGGCCAAGGGTGAGTCCTGGCTGGGCGCGCACCCGGCCCGGGACCTCATCACCCGTCGCTACCTCAAGCATCGCCACTCGTTGGCCGCCATCGTGTTGGACCAGTTGGCCGACGAGGACACCCAGGTAGAGGCAGAGGCCGAAACAGAAGCACAGGCCGACAAACCGAGCCTGAACCAGCAGCGCATCGGTGCCGTGGTCGCGGTCATAACCGGAGCAGCGGCAGCCAAGGTGATCGACTTGGGCTGTGGCGAGGGCCGGCTGGTGCAGGCCCTGCTCGACGCGGGTGTCGCCCAGGTGACCGGCGTAGACGTGTCACCCCGGGTGCTGGCCAAGGCGGAGGCCCGCCTGCACATGGACCGCTTGTCGGAGCGTCAGGCCGGTCGGGTGACCCTGTTGCATGGCGGGCTGACCTATCGAGATGCCCGCTTTGCCGGGTTCGACGCGGCGGCGTTGGTGGAGGTGATCGAGCATTTGGACGAGGCCCGTCTCGGCGCGCTGGAGCAGGTGGTGTTCGCCCATGCGAAGCCCCCAATGGTGGTGGTGACCACGCCCAATGTGGAGCACAACGTGCGGTTCGCCGGCATGGCCGCAGGCCAGTTCCGTCACCGCGATCATCGCTTTGAGTGGTCCCGGACGGAGTTTGCGGCATGGGCCAACAAGGTGGCGGCGGAGCATGGCTACAGCGTCCGGTTCGAGCCGATCGGGCCCGTCGATCCCGAGGTGGGGGCGCCCACGCAGATGGCGGTGTTCACCCGATGACGCTCACCAATGAGATCAAGCTCCCGGACCTGTCGCTGGTGGTGTTGGTGGGTCCGTCCGGCGCGGGCAAGAGCACCTTCGCCAAGCAGCACTTTGCGGCGGACGAGGTGTTGTCGTCGGACTTCTGTCGGTTCCTGATCTCGGGCGACGAGAACGATCAGACCGTGACGCGGGATGCGTTCGAGGTGTTGGGCTACATCGCCGGCAAGCGGTTGGCCGCGGGCCGGTTGACGGTGGTCGATGCAACCAGCGTGCAGCGCGAGGCCCGGGCCCCGTTGTTGGCGTTGGCCAAAGAACACCACGTGTTGCCGGTGGCGATCGTGCTGGATGTGCCGGAGAAGGTGTGTTCGGCGCGCAACGCGGCGCGGGTGGACCGGAACCTGCCTGATCATGCGGTGCATCGTCAGCATGAGCAGTTGCGCAAGTCGATCAAGGGCTTGCAGCGTGAGGGGTTCCGTCGGGTGTTTGTGCTGCGAGGGACCGAGGCGGTGGACACGGCGACGGTGACGCGTGAGCGGTTGTGGACTGATCGCAAGCACGAGCACGGCCCGTTCGATTTCATCGGCGATGTGCATGGTTGTGCCAGCGAGTTGGTGGCCTTGCTCACCAAGCTGGGCTACGAGGTTGCGCCCGATCGGACCACGGCCAGGCACCCGGAGGGGCGTCAGGCGTTCTTTGTGGGGGACCTGGTGGACCGTGGCCCGGACAGCGCTGGCGTGTTGCGTTTGGCCATGGGCATGGTGCGCGATGGCACGGCCAGTTGCGTGCCCGGGAACCACGAGAACAAGCTGTTGCGGGCGTTGAACGGCCGCAATGTGACGGTGTCTCACGGCCTGGCCGAGACGCTGGAGCAGTTGGCGGGGGAGAGCGAGGCGTTCCGGGCCGAGGTGGCTGAGTTCATAGACGGCCTGATCAGCCATGCCGTGTTGGACGACGGCAAGGCGGTGGTGGCGCATGCCGGTCTGTCGGAGCGCCTGCACGGGCGCGCCTCGGGGGCGGTGCGCAGCTTCGCTCTCTACGGCGATACCACCGGCGAGACCGACGAGTACGGCCTGCCGGTGCGTTATCCGTGGGCCAACGAGTATCGGGGCGCGGCCATGGTGGTCTACGGCCACACGCCGGTGCCGGAGGCGGAGTGGCTGAACGGCACGATCTGCATAGACACGGGCTGCGTGTTCGGCGGCAAGTTGACGGCGCTGCGCTACCCCGAGCGTGAGCTGGTGTCAGTCCCCGCGGCCCGGGAGTACTACGAGCCCATCCGCCCGCTGGTGGCAGAGGTTGCGGCTCAGGCCGAGCGCCCGGCGGAGTTGCTCGATGCCACCGACGTGTTGGGCAAGCGCATAGTGGACACCCGGCTGATGCCCCGGCTCACCATTGGCGCCGAGCAGTCTGCCGCTGCGCTGGAGGTGATGAGCCGGTTCGCCATAGACCCCCGCTGGCTGGTCTACCTCCCGCCCACCATGGCGCCCACGGCCACCACCACCTTGCCGGGTCTGCTGGAGCACCCGAGCGAGGCGTTTGCCGCGTACCGCCGTGAGGGGGCGAGCGAGGTGATCTGCGAGGAGAAGCACATGGGCTCGCGGGCGGTGGCCATCGTGTGCCGGTCGGCCGACGTTGCCGCTCAGCGGTTCAAGATCAGCTCGCCCGACGGTGGGGTGATCTACACGCGCACCGGCCGTCCGTTCTTCTCGGGCGAGACGCTCGGGTGGGAGGGGCCAGTGCTGGC
>JANXNS010000200.1 GCA_025353965.1 Aquihabitans sp. | reverse complement strand
CCACGGGATTGGTGGTGGTAATGCCTTCCGCCCACCGGAGGACAGGAAGTGACCGACGAGGGGCACCCGCCGTAGTTCCGGGAAGAGCTCGCCCATGGCCAGGACGTGTCGACCCATCAGAACCACCGACCCGCTGGCGAGCACGACGACGAGCAGGCGGAGCACGGTGGGTGCGCCGAGTGGGCCGAGGGCAACCAGGGACATGGTGGCGGCGGTGATCGTGACGTAGAGCGACAGGTACTGGCGATCGAAGAGGGCAATCCCGGTACCCCGGTGCAGGCCCCACTGCTTCAATAGGTTGTAGAGCACGATGCTGGCGGCGGTCCCCGACGCCGCCCCCATGGCGCCGTAGCGGGGAATGAGGATCAGGTTGGCGGCGAGGTTGAACACCAAGGCGGCACCGGCGGTGCCCGCCACCAGCCAGACCCGGCCGGCCATCTTGAGCGTGACGCCGTTGAAGCCGAGGGTTGCATTGAAGTAGTAAGCGAGGCCGAGGAGCGCCAGGTAGGGCGCCGAGTCGGCGTATGTCGAGCCGAAGAGCCCGGTCGTGATCGGCCCGGCCAAGCCAAGGGTGAGGGCGAAGAGCGGGAACGACAGCACGGCCACCCATGCCGCGGTCTGCCAGTACGCCTGCCCGAGCGCCTTCCGATCGCCGCGAGTCCACATCCGCGCCATGAGGGGTGCGAAGAGCAGGGAGAAACTGTTCATCACCAGTTGGTTGAGGCGGGCGACGGGCAGTACCGCCCGGTAGGAGGCCACCGCCGCAGTGCCTGCTGTTCGGCCGAGGATCACCACGTCGGAGGTGTTGAGCACCACGAACATGAGGTCCGACATGAGCAGGGGAAGGGTGAAGGCGCCGATTTCTGCGTACGGGATGGAGACTCGTGGGCCGGACTCGGGTCGTTCCAGCAGGCCACGATCGTTGAGTAGCCGCTTGAGGAGCGAGCCGTACACGGCAAGGCCGAAGAGGCCGGCGGCCACGTAGCCGAGGCCCAGAAAGTAGACGCCGCCGTGAAACACGACGAGGAGGGCAATGATCGTGAGTCGGGCCAGCGGGGCAACGATGTAGCGCCGTAGGAAGATGGCCCGAGACTTGGAGAAGACGGCGAAAATCGAGCCCGCCATCTGGTCGACGGCTTGAATCGGGGCAAGCACCACCATGAGGGCGAGGAGCGTGGCGAGGCGATCGTCGTGGTCCAGGATGCTGGAACCAATCCACCCCCGCAGGCCCACGAACACCGCTATGGCGGCCAGCCCGAGGCCGAGGATGGTGCCGAGTTGAAGGGTGATCGTCCCCCAGAACTTGGCCCGATCGCCTCGTTCTTCGTAGACGGCGAGAAAGCGGGCCAACCCGCGGTCAAGACCAAAGGTGACCAGCGTGCCGACGGTGGAGACGATGGCCAAGGCGTAGGCAAACATGCCGAAGTCGCTCTTGGACAGGCTTCGGACCAGCAACACCTGGACACCAAGGTTGGTGGCGAGCGACAAGATCCGCCCGACGAGTAGCAGGCTCGAACCGCGGATTTGCCGGTCGACTTCTGGTTTTGCATCAACCTCGGGAGTGGGCGCCGGCGCCTCGGCGATGGTCATCGTCGGGCTCGCCCGGGGGCGTTGGGAATTGCCCGCTCCCAAACAATGCGGATGGTCTCGTCTCGAAGTTGGTCCGGGGCCGTCGTTGCGTCGACAACGATCGCACCGGGGGTGTTCTCGGCGAGGGCAAGGGTTCGGACCCGATCGCGACCGAGACGCTCCATGGAGTGTTCTGGTCTGCGGCGGTGGAGGACCGCAGTTGGGGCGTCGAGCGCGATCAAAAGATCGGCCGGGGGCAGGGTGGCCGCAACAATCCGTCGCCGTAGTGCGGCTCGGGGGCTGAGGTGGTCTTCGGCGGTCGGCCGGGCCTGGACCGGGTGGCGGTCCAGGACCACGAGCCGCCCTCGCGCCTGATGCCAGTTCAGGTGCGCCCGGGTGCCCAGCAGGCGGCCAATGAGGCGGGCGGTGGTGAAACCGGGCACGGCGGAGGTCGTGGTCCCGGACCGGTACGTGCCGCCGTACAGAACTCGGGACGGCAAGCCAGCATGCTCGGCCAGGGAGGCCGCAAGGGTGGTCTTGCCCGTGCCGTCGGGCCCGATGAGCGCAACGACTGGCCCGCGGGCACGAAGCGCGGTCAGCGGCTTGGTGCTTCGTCGCCCGGCGATCGAGCGGAGCCGGCGCATCCGGATCTGGAGCCGATTCCGGCCCGCCAGTTGACGGCGAAGGGCCGGCCGCAGGCGTTCGATGGGCGACCAGTCGGAGCGGCTGACGGCTTCGAGAAGGGCGGTCCACGTCATCGTTTCGGATCCCGATGGCAGGCACCGAAGCGCCAGTGGTCCAGGCCGGTCCGCCGTGAGGGCCAGGGCTTGGAGCCGGTCGCGTTGGTCGACCCGGAGGAAAGATGCATCGAGAAGGCCGTGGAGCAGCAGCGCCATGAATTCATCGGCCGGAAGTAGCCGATCGTCGGTGGGGGAGGTGCGGGCCAGCAGGCATCGCGGTCCCATGTTGCTGGCGTACTCGTGGAGGGAGCCAAAACAAAGATCGGTGACTACGTCGATCTTCAGCCAGTCGATGGATCCGCCATCGTTGGCGGCCGGGCGGAGGTGGAAACGGTGTGGCCGCCGCCCCCACCCGGGGCGTCGTCGGAAGCCCCGGCCAGCCAAGATTTGCTCGGTTTCGGCGAGATCCTCGGGGGTCACCAGGAGATCCGCCTCCAGGCGGAGTTGTCCGTCGCGGGATGGTTCGCGCACCAGGGCACGGAGAATTCCCGCCTGGCCAAGGGCTACGAGGACCTGGTCCAGTTGGGCAGCCGCGGCACCGGGATGGGCCCGGTAGCCGTCGAGTGTCCTGGTGGGGGTGGTCATCGTGGTCCTTCGGCCCGACTGAAGGCCGGGTTTTGCGTCCTCCTACCTTCGGGCGAGGGTCGCTACCTCGGAATCCGCGGCGTGGGTGATAGCCCCTACCGCGGATGCGTGCTGTCGCTGATCATCGCACCAATCAGCATGAGCTGACGTGGCCTTTGTTCGTCGGATGACTCCTGCAATGGCCTGGGTTGTCCTAGTGGCGTGTGTCGTCGGGGGGTGTTCGGTCGCCGCCGACCGCAAGGCTGGGCCTGTTGTGCCCGCCCCGCCGGCGCCGGGGGCTTTGCGGGGCGCGTTGATAGGGCTTGACGGTTCCTCAGGTTTGGGCGCGGTACCTGGGTCCGCAGAACGGAAGGCGTTGATTCGTGCCGCTGACCGAGCCTTGCGAGTTCGGCCTCATCCCCGGAAAGTCTTGGTGATCACCGAAACGGATGATCCGTTCGTGACCGACTCGCAGGCCGCTTGGACCCTGGCTTTGGCCGGCCGGGTCACCGGTGATGCTCGGTTCAGTCGTGCTTCGGAGCGGGTGATCGATGCGTGGGTTGCGCACACAGAGCGCATCGGCCGGTCCTGTCCCGATTCAGGCCATTGTTCGAGCTCGCTGATGGTCAGCCGTGCGGCCCCGGCCCTGGTGTTCGCGGTGGACGTACTTGTTGCTGCCGATGCGTTCGATCAGAACCAGCTTGACCGTTTCCATTCTTGGTTGCGTACGGTGGTGGTGCCCGCCGCGTCGGATCGTGACAACAACTGGGGGGATGCGGGCACGTTGCTCCGGGCGGTGGCGTTTGCCGAGCTAGGCGACCTGCAGGGTTTGGCGGTGACGGCCGCCCGCTGGCGGGAGCGCATCGATCTCGTGAAGGCCGATGGCCAGATCCCGGAGGAGATCCGCCGGGACGACGCCAGCCTCATGTACAGCCAGGACGCGTTGGATTCCAAGGTGCTGGCCGCTGATGTGTTGGGGCGGGCGGGGATCAACGTGTGGTCCTATCAGGGGAGCCGCGGGGGGACCCTCGAGGGTGCCCTTCGTTTGGTCGCCGCTGGCCTTCGCCATCCCGCCGGCTGGCCCGGAGGTTCCGGGCACCTCAGGCAGCCCAACCCCTCGGGGGTGTGGTCTATCGCCGCCCGCCACTGGCCCGATGCATCGTTCGATGGCCTGGCCCGAGCGGCCGTCGGTACGGACGGAACCGGCCATTCTGCGGTGATCTGGACGGGCTTCACGCACCCGGTGGCCTCGTGAACGCGGTTCGTGACCCTGCCGGCTTATGCGTTCGGCGTAGCCGCGTTCACCCCAGGGCGGGAGCCGCTCGGTCGTTACACGGGCCAGCGTCTTAGCGAGCAAGTTGGACCATGAGGAGCGAGCCGTGATTGCCGTCGTAACTGGAGCAGCAGGCTTCGTTGGGTCATCGTTGACTGGTCGCTTGCTTGATGACGGTCACACCGTCATTGGTATTGATTGTTTGACGAAGGCTTACGACGTCGAGCTCAAGACCCGGAATCTCGATCGGTTCCTCGGACACCCCAACTTCCAATTGCATTACAGCGACCTGGCTGAGCACAGCCCGACTGGTCCGGTGAGTGATGCCGACGTGGTGTTCCACCTGGCTGGCCAGGCGAGCGTGACGAGCTCTTGGGGCGGGGGATTTTCGGACTACGCACGGAACAACGTTGAGGCAACCCAGCGCCTGTTGGAAGCGTGCGTCGGGGCCGGTCTCGAGCGTTTCGTCTATGCATCGAGCTCGTCGATCTACGGCGATGCGTTGGTCATGCCTACCCCGGAATCAGCGATGCCTCGGCCTATCTCGCCCTATGGCGTGACCAAGTTGGCGGCCGAGCACCTCTGTGATGCGTATCACCGTCAGCGGGGATTGCCGGTTACATCGTTGCGGTTCTTCACGGTGTACGGCCCCGGTCAGCGCCCCGATATGGCGTTCCACAAATTGTTTCGGGCGGCCTACGGCGGCGATCGGTTCCATGTGCGAGGCGACGGATCGGCCACCCGCGACTTCACCTTCGTGGATGATGTGGTGGACGCGCTTCTGTTAGCGGCGGGGGCTGGCTGGAATGGTGCGCTCAACGTTGGCGGCGGGCATCGGGTCACACTCCTCGAAGTTCTCCGGTTAGTGGAGGAGCTAACCGGGCCGCTTGATGTGGAGTTTGTTCCGACCTTGGCGGGCGATGCCCGCAACACGTCGGCGGATGTTTCGTTGGCTCGTGAGGTCCTGGGCTACCAGCCATCGGTCGGGCTCCCCGAGGGGTTGGCCCGGATGGCCAGCTGGGCCCGTGGCCTGCTGGTTCCTCAGCTGAGCTACCCGTGATCTTCTCGATGAGAAGTCGTCCGCTCCGCAGCCATGGCGAGCGTGTGGTCCGGCCAGTGGCGGCCATGAGCCCGGTTCAGGTGGCGGCCTGTTCGGTGTCGCTTCTGGCCGCCGGGGTGTTGCTGACGCACGGGTTCATTGGGTTTGTTCCTGGTCGGCCGGTGTTCGTGGTGCTCGGGGTGGTGTTGGGTGCGACGGCGGTTGCGGGCCTTGCTTTCGATCACGTCTCCGTGCAGTCGATTGCAGCCCGGCCTGATCACGTGGTGATCGAGGAGTTGAACCGATGCCGTCGGTGGTCTCACCCGCTCACCTTGGTGAGCATTCACTGCTCGGCCGAGGCCGGGGACCGAATTATTCGCCGAATGCGCTGCGAGGATCGGGCCTGGAGGCAGCGCGGCCGGCTTCAGTTGCTCTTGGTGGAAACAGACCGGACTCAGGCGGAGGGCTTCCTGCTCCGCCTCAGCGATTTGATCGAAAGCGAAAACGTGAAGTTGGCGACGTTCCCCGAGGATGCCGTCACCATCGATGACCTGTACGCCCGGCTTCGCACGCCGCCGTCGCTCGGTCAACGGCCAGCGGCCGAACCAGTTCGGTTGTTGGAACTCGTCGAGCCGATCCCGGAATCCGATATCTCTGCCGCGGAGGGCTGATCGGTGCGTCGCAAGGTTCGACGTGGAGTGAAGCGGATCTTCGATCTCGCCGTCTGCCTGGTGGCGATGCCGTTCGTGTTGCCTGTCCTGCTGGTCACGGCGTTGGCCATTCGTTTGGATTCGCCGGGGCCGGTGCTGTTCGTGCACCAGCGCACGGGCCGTGGGGGGCGGCGGTTTCCGATGCTCAAGTTTCGGACGATGGTGCGAAATGCGGAGGATCTGAAGGCGTCCTTGGCCCATCTGAGCATTGTGCCGGCGCCGGATTTCAAGGTCATCAACGATCCCCGGATCACTCGGATGGGCAAGATCTTGCGGGCCACGAGCCTGGACGAGTTGCCGCAACTGTTGAATGTGTTGGCGGGGCATATGTCGTTGGTCGGGCCGCGCCCGACGTCGTTCAGCGTTTCGACGTATTCGTTGTGGCATACCCGCCGGCTGGAGGTTCGCCCGGGGCTGACAGGCCTGTGGCAGGTGCGAGGGCGGAACGAAACCGATTTCGACGAGCGGCTGCGTCTGGACCTCAGCTATATCGACCACAGCTGCTTGGTCTTTGATCTCTGGATCTTGTCGGCCACGGTGGTCGCTGTGATCCGGCGCCGAGGTGAATGAACACCGGGGCCGTGGGCGCGGCCAGGATCGGTCGAGGCGGGTTGCCATCGCTGCGGTGGCGCTGATTGCTTCGGTGTTGGCCGTTGGGCGTATCTCGACGGCGATGAAGCCGGCTGCGGTTGGCGGTCCGGTTGGCGGGTCCGTGACGCTGGTTCCTGGCGACCTGGGGGGAGCCGATACCCAAGGTCCTGCGGGGTTCGATGGTCCGGGTCGTCATAGCTCGATCAATGCGGCCTCGCCTGGTACGTCGAGGGTTTGGTTTGCTGGAGGCCGCTGGTGGGGTTTGTTCCCGAACGCTCAGGCCACGTCACTGAGGATTTGGGCGCTCGCCGGTCCGGACGGCCCGTGGGTCGACAGTGGCGTCGTGGTCGATGATCGTGCCGATGCTCGGGTGGATGTGGCTTGGACGGGGAAGCGGCTGGTGGTGTCTGCTTCAGGCACGCGGCCGTACCGAAGCGAGGGTCTGCGCGTCAACCGCTTCAGCTATGGCGCCGATGGCTGGGTGCGAGACCCAGATTTCCCCGTGACGCTCACCGATAGTGGCGTTCCGGATACACAGCTAGCCGTGACCGACGACGGGCGGGTTTGGTTGGCCCGCGCCGAGGGCAATGCGGTCGTGATGTCGTCCAGCGACCCGGCCAACCAACGGTTCAGCGCCTTTGCCCCGTTGCCGAATGGCGTCGCCGGCACCGATAGTGGTGGCTTCGATCTCGAACCGTCTGGTGCCGGCCTGCTGTTGGTGTGGCGCTCGGTATCGAGTGACACGTTGGTAGTAGCCAGCGCTGACGCTGCTGGCGTCTGGTCCGAGGTGGGTCATTCGGTCTATGGCATCGGTGGCGTGGGTCCACTGGATGCAGTGATTGCGGGTGCATCGCATCCTGGCCTGGTTTTGGTTGCGCTGGATACCACGCTGGGGCTTCGGGGGTCGAACGACGAGGACCCCGCCATTGTTCTGGCGCGTCTGCGCGGTTCGACCACCGAAGTCTCCGTGGTGGCGGAGGGCCTTGATCGGCTTGGTCCGCCCTCGCTGGTGGTGGACCCAGCGGCTGGCAAGGTTCACGTGTTGGCGGTGGCCGCCCCGGCCGCCCCCGGCACTGCGGCAG
>JANXNS010000161.1 GCA_025353965.1 Aquihabitans sp. | reverse complement strand
TGCTCCGAGGCCTCCACCGCCGTGCGCCGGTTGCCATAAGCAGAACCGGCCAGTTGCCGTTTCTCGCCCGAGTGCACCACTCGTACCTCGACCCCGTCGGGAAGCGGAACTGGATCAACGGTCAGGCTGGTGCAATCGATGAGTAGTGCGTGGCCGGCCACGCCGGCCGCCGACGCGAGCTGGTCCATGATCCCGCAGGGCACGCCGGAGGCACGCTGCTCTGCCCGTTGGGTGACCTGAGCCAGTTCTAGCGGTGAGCCCTCGAAGCCGAGGGCAAGGGCAACGGCCACCTCCTGCGCCGCGCTTGACGAAAGCCCGGCGCCGATGGGCAGGGTGGTGGCGATCGTGCCGGTGAAACCAACGGTGGGCCGCAACTCGGCTACCACTCCGGCCACGTATCGGGCCCAGGGTGGTTCAAGCCGCGAAGGATCGATGACCGCGAGGGGCACGACCGCTGGCTCGGGCTCACTGGCTGAGGTGAGCACTACCTGTTGGCCGCCGCGCTCGCCGGTGATCGTGGTGGCCAGGTCTATGGCCATGGGTAGCACCAAACCACCGGTGGTATCGGTGTACTCGCCAATGAGGTTCACCCGCCCCGGGCCCACCGCAGTGATCCTCACGGCTGTACCGCGCGTAACCGGGCGGCGGCTTCTTCGGGCACCACCGGGTTGAGGTAAGCGCCGCTACCCAACTCCGCGGCGGCCACATAGCGGAGCACGCCGGCATCTCGCTGTGGGCCCGCGATCTCGACGTGCATCCATGCCTGCGGCCAGGCGCCGCCGTTGGTCGGGCGCTGGTGGATCCAGAACAGGTAGGGCATCGGTGGGTCGAAGACGGCCTCCAACCGGCCAAGAGCCTCGGCCAGGACCGAGCCAAACGCGTCCCGATCTCGGCCGTCCAGCGACGGCAGATCCGGTCGTCGGTCGACGGGGGCAACGCGCATGCCATACGGGTAAATGGGCGCAGCGGGAACCCAGGCACGCCACCCGTCCCGTTCGATCACGACCAACTCAGGGCGGTCCTCGAGGAGCTGGTGGCCGGCGGCCAATCGGTCCAGTTCGATGACCGGAAGGGCGGGAACATCGGGGTAGGCGTAAATCTGGCCGTGGGGGTGAGCAATGGTTGCCCCCACCTCCTCGCCGTGGTTCTCGAACGCCAGCACATAGGCAATGTCGGGGCGGGCTCCGAGCACTTCGGTGCGTTCGGCCCAGAGGTCCACGACCTTGCGCACCTGGGCAGGGGGCAGCTGTGAGAGGCGGGCATTGTGGTCAGCGGCGTAGAGCACCACTTCGCAGCGGTCGTCAGGAAACGACGGCCAACGGTTGGTGAACGCCTTCACGTCATAGGGCTCCGGAGCCTCGGTACCACCCACGCAAAACGGGCAATCAGTGGTGGGCCGGTTCGGACGGGCCTGGCGGCTCCGGGTGACCTGAACCTGCACGCCGGTCAGCGGATCGGTTCGCAGTTCGCTCTCGTCGCCCATATGGGCAAAGGGTAGGCGCGTCCAGACTCGGGGCCGGCCTTGATGTACCGGTACTCTCGTGGTGTCATGTCGCGTTATCACCTGGTCACCCTCGGGTGCCCCAAGAACGAGGTCGATTCTGAGAAGCTCATCGGCCAACTTGGCGCCGATGGCTTCTCTGCGACCGATGATCCTGAGGCCGCAGACCTCCTGGTCGTCAACACCTGTGCGTTCATCGGGGAGGCTCGTCAGGAGTCGATCGACACCATCCTCGGCCTGGCTGATCTCAAGGCCAGCGGCGCCCGCTTGGTGGTCACCGGTTGTATGGCGGAGCGCTACGGCGCCGAGTTGGCCGAGGCCATGCCCGAGGTGGATCTGGTGGCCGGGTTCGGTGAGGCCTTCCACCAGGACCACGGCCACGATCACGCGTCGGGCGCGGGTTCGGCCACGGCGGTGAGCATCGGCCGAAAGCCGTCGCTGCCCACGTTCGACCTGCTCAATCTGCCGCGGCCCAAATCAACTCGGCCCTGGGCCTACGTGAAGGTGGCCGAGGGGTGCGACCGGGCCTGCGGGTTCTGCGCCATCCCCAGCTTCCGGGGGCCACAACGGTCCCGGGCCATCGAAACGATCCTGGACGAGGTGGACCAGCTCGATGCCAAAGAAATTGTGCTCGTGGCCCAGGACCTGGCCGCATTCGGGCGAGATCAGGGCGTGGGGGAGCGGGCGATCATCCCGCTGGTGCAGGCCGTCTCGGCCCGAGTAGATCGCACCCGGCTGCTCTACCTCTACCCGTCAGACCTCACCGATGGGCTGATCGACGCGATCTGTGCCACCGGGGTGCCGTACTTCGACCTATCGCTCCAGCACGTTTCTCCGCCGCTCGTGCGCCGGATGCGCCGTTGGGGCAACGGCGAGAAGTTCCTGACCCGCATTACCGATATCCGGGCCCGTGAGCCCGAGGCCGCGTTTCGGTCCAATTTCATTGTCGGCTACCCGGGCGAGACCGAGGAAGATCACGACCAATTGCTGCGGTTCGTTGAGGAGGCCGAGGTGGACTGGTGCGGGTTCTTCGCCTACTCCCCCGAGGACGGGACCTACGCGGTCGACTTGGACGATCAGGTCCCCAGCGACCTGGCGGGAGAGCGTCTGGCGGAACTTCGTGAGCTGCAAGACCGGACCACCGCAAGAAAACGTGACGAATTGATCGGTCGGGAAGTCAGAGTGCTCGTGGACACCCCCGGTGTGGCGCGCAGCCACCGTGAAGCCCCTGAAATCGACGGCATCATCACCGTGCCGGAGCACCTTGGCGCCGGTACCTTCGCCACGCTCACCGTGACTGGCGCACTCGGCCCGGACCTCGAGGCGGAGTGATGATGCCGGACGCCGAGATCCCCGGACCCTTGCCCTTCGACGAACTGTCGGCGGAAGATGGACGTTACGGGCCGGGCGCCCTGCTCACCCCGGCCAATATGATCACCATTTTGCGGCTCGTATTGTCGCCGTTGCTTTTGGTGATGATCGTCAAAGAGCCCACCACGTGGGCCGCCGCCCTGTTCTGGACCATCCTTGCCTTCACCGACGGCATAGATGGGTACCTGGCCCGCCGGCACGGAACCACCCGGTCCGGGGCCTTTCTCGATCCGTTGGCAGACAAGGTTCTGGTGCTCGGAGCCCTCTTTGCTCTGGTAGCCGCCGGCCGGTTCTGGATTGTGCCTGTGGTCCTCATCGCGGTGCGAGAGGTGGCCATCAGCGTGTACCGGACCCAACTCGGGCGCCAGGGCCTGGCCGTGCCCGCCCGAACCCTGGGCAAGATCAAGACCGTGGTGCAGGAGTTCGCCGTTGCCGCCGCCCTCTTCCCGATCACAAGCGGCTACCACCTGGCCGCCGCGGTTATTTTGTGGGTCGCGGTTGCGTTCACTTGGGTCTCCGGTGCGCAGTACCTGTTCGATGGTCGTGGCGCCGCTACCCGCCTCGGGCACCGCACCGCCAGCGTCTGACCACTTCCGGATCTGGCCGGGCCCGCAAGCGGGTAGAAAGGCCGCAGTGACAGACGAGGCAGACGTGGTGATCGTGGGGGCGGGGCTGGCCGGATTGTGCTGCGCCCGGGCCACCGTTAAGGCCGGGCTCAAGACGGTGGTGTTGGAAGCGGGTGACGGTGTGGGTGGGCGAGTCCGCACCGATGTGGTTGACGGGTTCCTGCTCGACCGCGGGTTCCAGATTTTACTGACCGGGTACCCAGAAGTTCAGGCCGCTCTGGACCTGAAGGCGCTTGGACTGCACTGCTTCGACCCTGCGTCTCGGGTGTGGACGGGTAGCCGACTGGACCGCGTTGCGGACCCCTTGCGTCAACCGTCGGCGCTGCTCGACACCTTGCGGGCCGACATCGGGTCGCTGGCCGACAAGAGCCGTATCGGGCTGCTGCGCCAGCGGTTGGTCAAGACCCCTGCGGTCCGCCTCCTCCAAGGCCCAGACCGCTCGACCGCTCAAGCGCTGGCGGAGGCTGGGTTCTCCCCAAAAATAATTCAGCGGTTCTTCCGGCCGCTGCTGGGTGGGATTCAGCTCGACCCGGACCTCGCGTCGTCATCTCGTATGTACGAGGTGATTTTCCGCACCCTGGCGCTTGGCGATGCCGCCGTGCCCAACGCTGGGATGCAAGCCATCCCGGACCAGCTGAGCGGTTTGTTGCCGCCGGGCACCGTGCGATTGTCGTGCCCGGTAGTACGGCTCGATGGCGCCGCCGCCGTGCTCGGCGATGGCACCCGCCTGCGGGGTCGGGCACTGGTGGTCGCCACCGAAGGCCCGGCCGCGGCCCGCCTGATCGGTACACCGGACCCGGGGTCCAAATCGGTGTCCGCGTTGTGGTTCTCGGCGCCGGAACCGCCGGTACGGGGTCGCTCCATCGTGCTCGACGGCACGGGCTGCGGGCCCGTTGCCAACCTGGCCGTGATGTCGGAGGTGGCTCCGTCTTACGCCCCCCCCGGCCGATCGCTCGTCGTTGCCGCCTGTCCCAGCCAGATGGGGCCAGACCTCGAACAGGCCGTGCGCAGCCAAATTCGCCACTGGTTCGGTGGCGCGGTTGCGGGCTGGGAGCTGCTCCGGGTGGACCGCATTGTCCACGGACAACCTCTCGCCATGGCCCCCTTCTCGCCCAAGAAACGCGTGTCACTCGGTGATGGCCGGTTCGTCACCGGCGATCACCGCGACACGCCGTCCCTGCAGGGCGCCATGTTCTCGGGACGTCGGTGCGGCGACGCGGTTGTTGCCTCGCTGGCCGACTGAGCCAACCGCTGAACGGGCCGCTCACTGGTCCTGCGTAGGGTGCGGGGATGCGCTGTGAAGTTGTCGCCATTGGGTCCGAACTGCTCTTGGGGCAGATCGTCGACACCAACTCCTCGTGGATCGGCGAGCAACTCGCCTTGGTAGGGATCGACTCCCACTTTCAAACCAAAGTGGGCGACAACCTGGGCCGCATGGTCCAAGCCCTCGAGATAGCGCTGGGGCGCAGTGATGCCGTGATCGTGTGCGGTGGCCTCGGCCCCACCCAGGACGACATCACTAAAGAAGCCATTGCCAAAGTGATGGGAGTCGACCTCGAACTGGACGACGAAATCGCCGCCCGCATCGAGCACATGTTCACCTCGCGGGGTCGGCGCATGCCCATGAACAACCTCCGCCAAGCTGAGATCCCCGTGGGCGCAACCGCCATTCGTGATCCCCAGCCCGGCACCGCGCCGGGGATCATCGCCCCAGTGGGGGACAAGGTCATCTACGCCACCCCGGGCGTGCCGTCGGAAATGAAAGAGATCATGGCGGGCGCTGTCATCCCGGATCTGATCAAGCGCGCCGGGATCTCCGCCACCATCGTGAGCCGCACCCTTCGCACCTGGGGCGAGAGCGAATCTGGCCTGGCCGAACGGCTGGCCGGACGGGTGGCCGTGCTGGACCGAGTGGGCAACCCCACCCTGGCCTACCTGGCCAGCGGGATCGAGGGCATCAAGGTTCGTCTCACGGCCAAAGGCGCCGACGAAGCCGAGGCCCACGCGCTGCTGCTGGCTGAAGAGGCGGAAGTGCGGGCCATCCTCGGAGACATCGTGTTTGGTGTCGATGACGAAACCATCGAACACTCTGTGCTCTCCCTCCTCCGAGACCGCGGCCTAACGCTCGGCCTGGCCGAGTCACTGACCGGCGGGATGATGGGCTCGCGGATCTGCGACGTGCCCGGTGCATCGGACGTGTTCCGCGGTTCGATCGTGTCCTACGCCGCCGAGGTGAAATTCTCGATCCTCGGCGTACCCGAAGGCCCCGTCGTCACCGCCGACGCGGCCGCCGCCATGGCCGCAGGCGCACGTCGAGTGTTGGGCGCAGATGTAGGCGTGGCCGTTACCGGCGTGGCCGGCCCCGGCCCGGACGAAGACGGCGTCGAGGCTGGCACGGTGTTCGTCGGCCTAGACCTCGGCCCGTTGGGCGGCGAAGCAGGGCCGGAGGCCTTCGAGGTCAAGCTTCCCGGGAGCCGGCTCCAGATTCGCCAGTTCTCGGTCATAACGGCCCTAAGCGCCCTGCGAACCCGGCTACTACTAGCCCACTAGCCCCACCGCCCCCACCGAGCGAAGTTGTCGCAGTTAGCCGCTCCATCTCGCCTTAACTGCGACAACTTCGGGGTTCGGCGAGAAAATATGGCTTGGGTCCTTGCCACGAACATCTGTTCGAAATACCATGCATGTTGTTCCGGAGTACCGGGCACCCCAATCCGGCCTGTTCGGCGGCTTCGCTGTCAGACCCCCTCCGTATGGTCCAGCCATCGAATCGCTGCGGTCGACGCAGCCAACAAGCAATCGCCGTCGTGGCATACGAAAGGAACAACCGTGGAACGAGAAAAAGCGCTCGACATGGCATTGGCCGGAATCGAGAAGCAGTTTGGCAAGGGCTCCGTCATGAAGATGGGCGACAAGACCACGCTGGGGATCGAGACGGTGCCCACCGGGGCTCTGGCTCTCGATTTGGCGCTCGGTGTTGGCGGTCTGCCCCGGGGCCGAGTGATCGAGATCTTCGGTCCGGAGTCCTCGGGCAAGTCCACTCTCGCCATGCATGTGGTGGCAGAAGCTCAGCGCAACGGTGGTATCTGTGCCTATGTAGACGCCGAGCATGCGATGGACCCGATCTACGCCCGAGCCATCGGGGTAGATGTAGACGAGCTGCTGATCTCGCAGCCCGATACCGG
>JANXNS010000144.1 GCA_025353965.1 Aquihabitans sp. | reverse complement strand
GTCGGTCGACCGACCAACCGAATCTGCGCCACGGTCCGCAGGGCGGCCAGGTCAACCACGGCCAGCCGATCATCGTTCGGGCAGGTGACCACGGCCAGGTCGCTCGCCGCTCCCGCAACCCCTTGGGGTACCCCCACCACCGAGAGCGAACCGCCACAGGGCAGCGGGATCGCCCGGGTCGACGGGAGGCGCCCTTTGGCGCTGTCACCTAGCTCGATCACCGTGAGGGTGCTGCTCTGCACACTGGTTACCAACAGCCGCCGACCGACGCGAGTCAGTTCCTGGGGCTGCCCCGCTACCGGTACCCGCCGACCAACGGCGAGGGTGTCAGCGTTGATCTCCACGACTTGGTCGTCGTCGGGCGATGTGACCCACAGCCGGGATCGGTCCACTGACCAGGCCACGGTGCTCGACCGAGAAACGTCTGTACCGTGGGCGGTCGGCCCGATCCTCTGACCATTTGTCGACCGGTACACCGCCAACCCCACACCGACGGCCGCCAACAAACCGACAACCACGGCAAGCGCCGGGAGCGCATGGGCGCGGTTGGTCAATTGAGTCCGGCCGGGAGCACGATGGCGAACTCTGCGGTAACCGGTTGGACCGCGCAGCTGAGGTCAAATCCCCCAATCGGGATCACAACCGGGTCTCCCTTATCTGGCCCTGGCGAGGTTGGATCGGCGTTGCCGTCGATATCAAGGAACCCGAGAATTTGGTAGGCGCCTGCGGGGAGATCTGCGTCAAGGGGGTACACCTTGCTGGGCCCCTTGCGGACGTCAACCCCCTCAGCCCGCAGGGACGCAACCGCCTTGGTGCCAGGAAGAGGCCCCGTGATCTTCACGTCGGCTGCCCGGTACACGCTCCCGTAAAAGGTGCCGGTGAGCGGTGCCTTGAGATCAGATCTGACCACCGTGGAAGATGCCCGGTAGGTGATCTCGAACGTGCCCTTGGCCGCCGCCTTGCTGCCCAGGTCGGCACAGGTGGAAGCCGGTTTGTCCCAGTCCTTTGGCACCTTCACCGTGCCGACGTAGGGCACGAACGGGAGGTCCGCCAGCTTCGTGGCCGGGGACTCAACGGAGTACGCAATCTTGCTCTTGCCGTCGGCACCTTTGGCAATGACTTCGACCACGCCACCACCTTCAGGATCGTCGTAATAGAACGGCACTTCCCACGGGGTGGAGGACCCCGGCTTGGCCTTTTCTTGCGCCTCCGTGTTCGCGGCCATGCGGAAGACGGTCTGCATGAACTGCTCCCCTGCCACCAGCGACGCTGGCGCTTTCGCCACCGGAATGCGGCGACCGTCGACCGTCACGACGTCGAACCCGACCGACACCCGGTCTTGGTCCAATTCGGGGGTGACGGTGAGCCGAAGCCAGTTGTGGGGGACGAGTTCGAAGTCCTCGAAGTTCTGTGATTTCCCGGCCGAGATGCCGTAGGCCCGGTTGGCAAAGAAGTCGAACTGGTCGCGCGACACGTCGAACCAGACCAGGCCGTAGACGGTTTCGTAGGGGGCGCCATTGGTAGCGGCCTTGTTGATGCGGTCGGGCAGGAGCGAGGTGGTCGGGCCTTGGGCCTGCACCTCCAGGTGCGTCCCAGCGGCCGGGTCGGACACCACGCCGACGGTGACCTTGCCACCGTTGGCCGAGCGTGATCGGTACTCCACCCGCCAAGGCGCCAGGCCACTGGGATCATCGGCACGGACCTTCTCGGTCTGGGCCAGCGCGGCATCAACCGCGTCGATGAAGACCTTGCCGGTGGCGAGCGACGCGGGCACGTGGGCAACGGTGCGCGTGAGCGGTGTCGCTCCGGTGGTATCCAACGCAACGGTGAGGGCGACCTGGTCGGAGGCATCGGGGTGCGCGGCCGACGACAGGTGCAGGCCCGCGCCGACCTCCAGGTCATCGAGGAACACGCCTTCGGTCTGGCCGAACAACTGGGTCGAGATCTTGTCGAAGCCAGCCCGGTCTATGGGGATCTGTGTGGTGAGGCCGACGTATTCAGTTGGTGGCGTATCGGTCGTCTTGGCAGTGCCCCCTCCCGCGTCGGAGCTACAGGCCGCCAGTACCAAGACCGCAGCGACGGCCCACCATTTGCATCGCACGAATCGGCCCCCACGCTCGAGTGTGTTGCTTGACCCGCCGGGCCAGACGCTACCGCGGGCCATCCTCGGCCGTACGCTCGGCACCGTGAGCAACGCCCCCGCCCCGATGATCAGTGACGACGATGCCATGGTCGTCGCCCTGGAGGAGGCCAGTGCCGCCGCAACCGCCGGCGAGGTTCCTGTGGGCGCCGTGGTGCTGTTCGACGGACACATCGTGGCCCGACGCCACAACGAACGTGAGACTTCGGGAGACCCCACCGCCCACGCCGAAGTACTGGCCCTGCGAGATGCCGCGGCGGCGATCGGCGAGCGTCGACTGCACGAGGCAACCCTGGTTGTCACGTTGGAGCCCTGCCCCCTGTGCGCCGGCGCGGTGTGGGCTGCCCAGGTGGGACGGGTGGTTTATGGCGCCGCCGACCTGCGGGCCGGGGCCATGGGTTCGCTCTACAACTTCGCTATGGATCAGCGGCTGAACCACACCACCCAGGTGGAGTCCGGCCTGCGGGCCACCGAAGCGGCAGAGCTACTCACCGACTTCTTCGCCGCCCGTCGCTAACTCGCCTGGGGTGGACCCCCGTGGGTTGGCTAACGTCGTGAGCGGAGGGCTGCCAGAGCGGACGAATGGGACGGTCTCGAAAACCGTTGTGGCTGCAAGGTCACCGTGGGTTCAAATCCCACGCCCTCCGCCATTGAAAGCCCAGGTCAGGTAGGGTGAGAGCGAGCTAGCGAAGCGCTCCACCTTACCGGCCAGGCCAGATGGCCAGCAGGTCGGTACCACTCAGGTACCACTGGCAGCGGGCGCCATCCAGACACCACGGCCACTCTTGGCCAGTCGATGACCGCGATGAACGAGGCTCCGCAGAAGGTCCAGGTCTTTGGGCTCGGCCGTCCCCGGCCCGGCACCGAGGGCGCCAAGCGACGTCACTACGTGAAGTGGCGGATCGACGGCCGGGACAGAACCCGGGCGTTTCGAACACGCGCCGAGGCAGACCGCTACCGCTCCCGACTTCTCGCTGCCGCCCACGATGGAACCCGCTTCGACGAGGCCTCGGGTCTTCCCGATCCATGGCTCGGACGCGGCGACGGACCGACCTGGTGGTCTTGGTCGCAGGAGTGGCTAGCGCTCAAGTGGCCGCAATGGTCGGGCCACAGCCGCCGTAGCGCCGTGGAAGTGCTCGTGCTCCTGACGCCCCTGCTCCACCGGGACGGTGCGCCAAAACCCCCAGACGATCTGGCCGGGTGGCTGCGGAATACAGGTTTCCGGCCGGGCCTCGAGAACGAGGGCCCAGCCGTCGCCTGGCTGGAGCGCTGGTCAATTCCTCTAGAGGAAATCGAGCCAGCGCTTGTGGAGTCAGCGCTCACTGCGGTGTGTTCAAAGGCCAATGGCCAGGCCACCGCCCCATCCGTTGCACGGCGACGCCGCGGCATCTTCGGCGCGGTGCTCCGCATGGCGGTCCGGGAGGTCTGCTCATCGGTAACCCGATGGACCGAGCGGAGTGGCGCACGCCTACAAGCGCATCGGGGATCAACATCGGGACGGTGCCCGCGCCTGCCGACGTCACGCAGGTCGTCGACGCGGTCGCGGCGCTGCACTCGTCTGGCGCCCGTTACGCAGCCCTCTTCGCATGCGTTGGCATCGCCGGTATGCGGCCATCAGAGGCCATCGGGCTGAGGGTCAGCGACCTCGACCTGCCTGCGCAAGGTTGGGGTCTTGCCTCGCTCCGTGGTGCGCTCACCTCGCCGGGAACGAGGTACACCGCAGATGGTGAAGTGGTGGAGGCCAAGGGGCTGAAGCATCGGCCGATCGATGCAACCTGAGACGTGCCTTTGGCCCCTGCCTTGGTGCAGACCTTGACCACACACCTCTCCCTCTTCGAGACAGCCGGCGGCCGGGTCTTCTCGAACGGCAAGGGCCGACCGATGACGTCGACGAACTACGGGCCGATCTGGCAGCGAGCCCGAGGCCAACTCTGGCCCGACGGCCACCCGCTGGCATCGGCGACCGTCTACGAGCTACGGCACGCGGCCGCGACGATGATGCTCCGCGCTTCGGTGCCGCCTGCCGAGGTGGCTCGCCGCCTTGGCCACTCGGTCGACGTGCTGATGCGCGTTTACGCCGGCGCGTTCGAGGATGAACGAGAGCGGTCCAACGAGCTCATCGACGCGGCATCCGTGACCGCCAACCGCAGCGGAGCCGGAGTTTCCAAGATAGTTGAGGTCGCGTCGGCCATCGCCATCGCCATCGCCATCTGCGATGAACGACGACCAACCAACCCGGGTGATGGCGCCCCCTGTCGCCGCCCCCATCCCGCCGATACAGCACAGCTGATTTGCCCTTCTGCGCTGCTCGATATCGGCGCGATCGGGTACTTCGGCGCTGACGACCCGACCGGGGCTGACGGGTCGGGACTAACGGGTCCCCGGTGGCGAATGAACTCATCCGGTCACAGGACCGTCGGACTGTCTGGGTGCCGTACCCCGCACCGATCCTGGGATAGGAGATAGCCGGGGAGGGAGTATCGTGGAAGAGTTGCCAGATGTCTTCCAGCCGCAAGACGATGGCATTGATTACGGCGCTCGCGATCGTGGTGGTGCTCCTCGCTCGCGCGTCGCCGCTCGGAGGCGACAGAGACGCGACGCACTACCAGATCTTCTACCGTCCGGTGGCAACGTCGATCGCAGCCGGCCACGGTCCCCTTCTCGACCAAGAACCGGCAGTGCGCTAACCAGTCGGCTATCCCGCCGCCCTCGCTCTCGCAAAGGTCGTGACCGGCGACGACCGCCGCGCCGTCACCATGCTAAGGGCCGCGAGCCTCGCGGTCACCGCCTGCGCCCAGTACGTGCTGGGACGACGATGGAGTGACATTTCCCTTTGAGTGGTTTGGCCACACATATTGCCAGACCAAATTCTTGCCTAAAGGGGCTCTTCGCGTTTGAGCGGGATGTGAAGGGTTGGGGGTCCCTCACGACTCGAATCACAGGGGAGAGCTCTCGGAGCCCGGCCTTCGGCGCTGACTCGGCTGATACGGAGACCAAGGTCCGCGAGATGTCCGGAATGAAGCGCCGCCGCTCACGGACCTGGCGCGTAGTCGTAAAAGATCTGCGGGATGCGGTCAACCGCTGGCGCTAAAGCACCCCCGACAGGAGCATAGGCAGTGCGCACTAACGCTGCATCGACGATCGTTGTTCCGCTGACCCCCGAAATGGCCGTCGAGGTAGCCGCAGTCGATGCATTGCCGAGCCACTGATTCGGCGTATACGGATCGTCGAAGCGAATCCTGTACGAACCGATCACCAACGGCAGCGCAGCCCAACGACCGTTCTTGTCGGTCATCATGTCACGGATAAATGTCCCTGAAGCGGTCTCAACATGGACGACAATCTGTGGGATCGGCAGACCCGTTGCCTTATCAGTTACCCGTCCGCTCAGCGTCGCCGTACCGGCGACCATTGCGTGAAGTCGACGGGCCAACTCGGTTTTCGTTGCCGAAAACGCAGGAACATCGGTGCGATTGGATAATTCAAAGGGATCGAGCACCTCGTTGAAAAGTTGCGTTTCGCCAGTTTGGGCATACTCAATATACTTGTAGGTGTCGGTCCGGATACCCCAAGCTTCACCCATCAGATCCACGGGGCCTCCGCAGAAGTCAGCAGGGCCTGACCTCGTGCGACAGCCAAACAGGAGCACCTGTTTGGGGTTTGCCACGGTGTTGGTTCCGTTGAGGTCATCGAGGAACGACTGCCCATTGAAGAAGCCCATAGGCACCGATGCGCCAGCAATTTGCGTGAGAGTCGGGGTTAAGTCGACGTTACTCGTCAGCCGGGTAAGAGCTCCAGGGTTAACCCCTGGCCCCCGAACAAGGAGTGGAACCCGAACCGACTCTTCATAGAGGTTTCCTTTGCCGGTAAGGCGGTGTTCGCCGAACGTGTAGCCATTGTCGGAAGTAAAAATAACGTACGTGTTGTCCAAGCGGCCCGATGCTGCGAGCTCAGTGAAGAATGAATCTACTGCTTCATCGACTGCTTGGAGCGTCTGGCAGGTGCCCAGCCGCTGTTTGTGCATCTCGGATATCGAGACGGCCTTGTCGTCCGCCATCCAACCCGGTTCGGAAATTTTGTCGAACGCATTGAAATTTGCGGGAGATGGCAAGGGAGTTGTGGCACACGACGTTCTGTGGCGATCGGCTGGGCGCACCGTGAAATGCGGCGCCACCGGCGCGAAGTAGGTGAAAATCGGGCGATTCGGATCAGCTTTCCGCATGAAGTTTCTGGCGAGAGATGCCCAACGATCTGTTGTGTAGTCTTGCGGCGCGTCGCGGTATTTTGTTACTACCCGATTTTCGATGCTGTCAGTATTGATGTAGGGGTACCCGATCGCAACGCCCTTCGCATCCTTTGGTGCATCAGGATTAGGTCCGTGAAATGCTCGAAAATCGTCCCAGCCGGGAGGTGTATACGGCGTCGGACTGAAGGGATAACCATTGAGATACTTGCCGGTCAGTTGGGTCTGGTATCCAGCCCCGTGGAGCATCGTCGCTAACGTGGTTGTCTCGTTGAGGCGCTCACCCTCGCGCAGGGTAGTCACCTGATTCCGGAACACATATTGCCCGGTAAAGAGAGTAGCGCGTGATGGACAACACTGCGGTTCATGAACAAAGGAATTCGTAAAACGTGCCCAGTCAGTACGCTCATTGATTAATGGGAGTTGGGCCATGGAATCTCCCCTCTGGTCATCCGTGTTGATGAGGACGATATTTGGTCGAGTCTGGGTTGTCCCAAGTTTGTATGCCCAGACAAGATTTACGCACGCACAGGTCACGGTTGAAGCGTCGGGATTTGTGATTCTCAGCTTCCGCGCCCCTAGAGCCGCTCCATCATCGCTGGACATAACCATCGTCAACGTCGTGCTATTAACGAAACCGACGTTCGTGACGTGGAGGTCGTAGTCGACAGAGGTCACCGTTACGCCGACCGCAAACCCCGAACCGCGGATCGTCACTGGAATACCAATCCCGCCTGCTTTCAGCCGGGCAACCGTCATGACCGATGGGGATGCAGCCGCCTGGTCAGTCGGCACAAGGACCGCAGTGATCACAACCAGCAAAAGAAGAACTGTCCGGAACCGACCTCGCCATACCCTCGAAACCTGTTGCATGAGCTGGGACCGCCCTTCGACAAGCCGGTAACCAGCCGACCGGTCGCTCCTTCGGCCTGCTGGGATATCTGCTTCTTGCGCCGGTCAATCATTACGTCTCGCAGCACTCGGACTCGGTCGCCGGACCATAGTCCAGGCTGCTCCGGTCCGTCGTCTTGAGGAATTTGCCGCACATCGGCAGAAAGGAAGTGGCTTTTTCGTATCTGAGCAGTGGCGGGCGGGCAGGCGGGCAGGGTCCCGGGACTCTGACGGCGTGGAGCATGTCACGGACCACCGCCTGACCACCGATCACATCATCGACCAAGAACAGGACCTGCAGGACTGGGCCCAAGCCTCCACCACCACCGTTCCTGCCACCGGTGACCCGCAGGCAACGGCGGCCCAGGCAATCGTCGGGGCCGACGGACTGGTGGTGATCGTGGGCCCGGCCGGGACCGGCAAGACCACCACCATCGCCCGGGCCGTCACCGAGCTCCACCGCCAGCAACGCCCCGTGGTTGGTTTGGCGCCGTCGGGCAAAGCCGCCGATGTGCTCGCTACCGAGGCGGGCTGCGAGAGCTTCACCCTCGCCTCGTTCCTGCAACGCCACACCGACGCGAGCCGGTCGTCGGTGTGGCCGGCGGGGACGACGGTTGTCCTCGACGAAGCCGCCATGACCCGCACCGACGACCTCCACCGCCTGGTCACCCTGGTCGGTGAGAACCGCTGGCGCTTGGTTGCGGTGGGGGACCCGGCCCAGCTCGGCGCCGTTGGGCGTGGCGGGGTGTTCGCGCACTGGGCTGCGACCGTCGCTCACCACGAACTCGTCAGCCCGAGACGTTTCACTGAGCCGTGGGAAGCCGAGGCCAGGATCGCCCTACGCGCCGGGGACCCCAAGGTCGCCGAGACATACGCGGCGCATCACCGGCTCCGCACCACCCACCCCGCCCTGCTCGCCGCTCGCATCGCCCGAGAAGCGACCGCTGATCTGGCCTCCGGGCTCGACATCGCCATCACCACCAAAACCGCCGACACCGCCCGGGCCATCAACCAGGCCATCCAGAACGCCCGACCCTCGGACCTCACAGAAGTAGTCGAGCTGGCGGATGGGACCACAGCGCGCGCAGGGGACCGGGTTGCTACTCGCCGCAACCGCCCGGACCTGACCACTACCGGAGGCGAGTCGGTCCGCAACCGCCACACATGGACCATCCAGGCCATCAACGCCGACGGAGCCCTCACCATCGATCACCCCGCCCGAGGGAGCGTCGTGCTGCCCGCCGACTACGTCGCCAGCAACGTGGAGCTCGGTTGGGCTGTCACGGGCTACGGGAACCAGGGCGAAACCGTCGACATCGCCTACGCCATCCTCGAACCCGGCACCAACCGTTCCGACGCTTACGTCGCCCTCACCCGCGGCCGTCACGCCAACTACGCATTCATCCCCGACCCCACCGGCACCCTCGACCCCGCCGAACACCTCGCCCAAACCATCAGCCACACCCCCGAACACGACTCCGCCCTAGCCACCCACCGAGCACTCGTCCGAACCCACCTCAGCCATCAGCAACCCGAACCGGTTGGCCGGCAGCGGCCAGCGACGGAGCCACCGGCAAGGCCCGCTCCGCCCGAGCACGGGCCGCCGGCCTTGTCGCTCTGACGCCTCGCGCCGGCCGGCCCCAACAAGGTTTCTGGATCGGATTCGAGAGATTTGGGGTGTCTCACGGCATAGGGGGGTGTCCCTCATGGACCTGCCCGCCGTTGCCGAACGGCGCATCCCCTATCTCAAGTGGGGTCACCTGCTCCGCTTCGACCCCACCGACATCGACACCTGGCTCGACCAAGCCCGCCACACCCCACGCACCGCCTAGCCCCTGCTTGAATCCTCACGCGTCGGTGCGCCCTAGACCCAAAGGCCCATTCAGAATCTGATCTCAGCAGCGTGAAGTTCGAGCGCTGCGGCTCGTTATTGCGCCTTAGCTGCTCGGGGTCGACGCTGCACCGGGCGGGCGTCGGACAGGTTCGCTGCGGCAGCTCGAACCTGTGCGTGTAGTGCCACGTTGGCATGCAGCCTGGCTTCCAGTGCTGACGTCACCGCAGCAGGCTCAAGAAGCACAGCGCCGTCAGCGTCAGTGGTAGCGATGAAGAGACCAGGCGAGAGCCCCAGTTTCCCGAGGCTGACGCGCCCACGGGCGTCGACCTCGACAATTGTCGGCACAGCGGTGTGGGTGGCTTCCATGTTTCCCATCATACCAAGAATACGCTATTTGGCAATATGGGATTCTGGGCGATCACCCAGTTTGGCAATGATACGTTGACGCCATGGTGCTCAAGTTCTCCCCAGCCGCTGAAGCCGCCCTCGAAGCCCTCCTTGCCAACTCTGCCAAGGCCACGCTCCTAGACCGTCTCAACGATCTGCTGGATGTCCTTGAGGAGAACCCCGATGATTCCCGTGTTCGGCGTCGCCGTTTCGTCGATCCGCCGCTCTGGTGCTTCACCGTCGGCGATGCGGACGACACCTATCTGGTCCTCTGGGAGCTCGATGCCGCGGGCGACCCGGTCGTCGTGCACCTCGGCTCGGCAAGCTTCAGCTGAAGCCGAGTGGGCGCACCGCCAGACAGCAACTCCGTACCACTGTGGTACCACTGGCACCGGCGTACCACGGGAAATCGGGGCAATTGGCGGTCATCGAGCTTGTGCCAGAAACCGGCGGTGAGCAGGCAAAATAGGCTCTGACCTGGACTCGGGAAAAGCCAGGCCATGGTCTCGAAAACCGTTGTGGCTGCAAGGTCACCGTGGGTTCAAATCCCACGCCCTCCGCCAACACAAGCCCAGGTCAGGTAGGGTGAGAGCGTGCTAGCGAGGCGCTCCACCCTACCGGCCAGGGCAGATTCGGGACCAGCTCGATCTGGCAATCGAGGACCTCACGGCCATCGCCCGCAGTCACGCGCGGCTGTCAATCACCCATGACCACGACGCCCAAATCCGCGTCGACCTCGGCGGCCGTGACTGGTACGCCAGGGTGATCGCCCGAGCCGCCATATCGCTCGACCAGGCCGTCGCCCTGGTCCGAGAAGAGCTCGCCCGCTGGACCACATCGTGGTCGCAGACCAGATCTCCTCCGAGGCCAAGACGTACCTCGGGGAGCTTGGCGGCTGGGGTCGGCTCGATCGACGCACCGGCGAGCTACGGCTCACCAACGAGCGCAACAACTACGCCTTCGAGGTCACCCGGCCCGCCACCGACAGCCCGATCCGAGGCCAGGCCGGCATCGCTTACGCCGTCACCCTCTGTTCTGGGCCCTGGCGGCGATTTGGCAGCCACAGCGGATCACCCCCGTGGCCAGCCTCCCTTCCCTGCGCGACGTCGACCAACGCAAGGCCCGCCTAGACGATCTCACCGAAATCGGCTGGGCCCAAAGCGGCGACGAAGCAGCAGCGGCCTGATGCGCCCCAATGCTCGCCGCTGGCGCCCGACCTCGGATCCTTGTACCCACCCAAGTCGACGCCCGCCGCCTCGAGCGGCGGCTCGGAAAGACCGACTGGGAACGCAGCGTCGCGATTCTGGTGGTCCCACCCACCCCACTGGCCTGCATCCGCCGGTTCGTTTCTCCCAACCGCATCCTGGAATAGCCAACTGCACATCCGCTCTTCCTCGCCCTCGAGTTCGCCCAGGACCGCACCCGCGGACGCGAGATCCTCGAGAACTGGACACTGCCAATCCTCGACCCAGTCCCCTGGGCTGCGCGCTGATGTCCCTCGTCGTCCTCTCCCCCACCAGCAACCAGCTGCTCGACGAGGTCGAGACGTTGCTCGCTGGCGACCTCCAAGGGATCGACGATGCCGACCGGCTCTTCGTTGCCGGGCACCACTGGGCCCTCGAGACGGCGGAGGCCACCACCATCACGAATCCGACCCCCTCCTCACCCTTGACTATCGCGGTGGCCACACCGCCAGCGCTCGTCGCCACGAAATCGCACGCTGTCGGATTCGCCAAGGCTGCCCGCCTGGCTCAGAAACACGGCGCCGATTTGCTGGACGGTTAGAGGCTCGTGGAGCTCCACTCCGACGTCGACGTGGTGATCGAAGCGCTCCAGGGGTTCGCCGAGGGCCTCGCCTGACCCGCGCTGTGGTTCGGGGGACTAGCGGCCGCTGGGCGTCAGGGCTCCGTAGCGTTCGATCTCTCGGTTGAGATCGAGTGGGAGGGGGCGGACCCCCTCGGGCGCAGCTACGTCGCCGAGCAGTCCCAGCGGGACCACCCAGCAGACCTCGAACTCCAGGCCGTCGGGGTCCTTGGCGTACAGGCTCTTGGTGGCCGTGTGGTCGGAGGCGCCAACGAGTGCGCCCACCTTGGTGAGTTCCTTCTCCAGCGCCACCAGATCGGCGAGAGTGCCGACCTCCCAGGCCAGGTGGTAGAGCCCGACGGTGGACCGCCCGGCCAGAGAAGGCCCTGCGTTTTCACCGATGGAGAAGAAGGCGATGTCATGGTCGTTGGTGGAATCCGGGGCCCGGAGAAATGCGCCTCCGGGGAACTCGGCCACCGTGGAGAACCCGAGCACGTCCTGGTAGAAGGTGGCGCTGCGAGTTGCGTCTCGGACGTAGAGCACGGCGTGGTTCATGCGTGAGATGCCCATGACTATCTCCTTCTTCTTCTACAGAGTTACCGGTCAGGCCGCCTGCAGGACGGCTTCGACCTCGAGGATGACCTTGATCTTGTCGCCTACGACGACCCCGCCGTCGTCCATCGGGACTTCAAAGTCGACACCGAACTCCTTGCGGGATATTTCAGTCTCGGCGGAGAAGCCGGCGCGGGTGCCACCCCACGGGTCCGGGCCGACGCCGTTGAACTCGAGGTCGAGGTCGACGACCTTGGTTACTCCCTTGAGCGAGAGATTGCCGGTGACCTTGAAGTCGTTGCCATCTGGGGTGACCGAGGTGGACACGAAAGTCAGCTTGGGGTTGGCCGCGACACCGAAGATCTCGGCGGACTTGAGGTGTCCATCTCGGGTGGCGTCTCGGGTGTTGATGGAGGCCATGTCGATGTCGGCGGTGACCGACGAGGCCAGCGGGTCTTCACCGATGGTGATAGTGCCCTCGAAGGTGTCGAAGTTGCCTTTCACCTTGGAGACCATGAGGTGACGGACGCTGAATCCCACCTCGGAGTGGGAAGCGTCGATGGTCCAGGTTCCGGCGGGGATGACGGGATTGGTCGAGTTGGTCATGGGGGACTCCTTCAAGTCTTTGAATATTAGATGGTTGAACTAACAACCATTATACGCCGACTCGTTGAAACGTCAACCAACTTCCTCTAGCATTGGCTCCATGGCCTCAGACACCCCCACCAAAAGCGACGTGGCCTGGCTGTCCGACGACGAACAGCAGGCCTGGCGGCATTTCATGATCGGGTCGCGCCGGCTGATGGACAGCCTCGAGCGAGACCTCAAGTCCCACGGTCTCAGCCACGACGACTACGGCGTCCTCGTCGGCCTCTCGGAAGCACCGGACGGACGGCTGCGCATGGCCGGACTAGCCGAACTCTCGGTCGAATCGCGCAGCCGCCTCTCCCATCACATCGGACGCATGGAGGCCAAAGGCTTGGTACGCCGCGAGTCCTGCCCCAATGACCGCCGTGGCTCGTTCGCCGTCCTCACCGCCGAGGGGCGCACCGTCATGGAGGAAACCGCACCGCACCACGTTGCTGGCGTCCGGGCCAATTTTCTTGACCAGGTCAAGCCGGAGGAACTGGCGGTCATCTCCACCGTCTTCGCCCGGATAAACGCAGCCTTCGGGCCCGGATCGGGCTGCCCCGGGGAATTACAGGACCCCTAACAACTCATGTGAAGGCCTCTAACTCTTGAGGTCCACCCGTAGCGTTGCGGATTCATGGATGCGCAGATCTACCGAATGATGATGACCGACAACTCGGTCACCAAAGCCACCCTCACACCCGGGCTGGTCCGGCGTGTCTGGAGCTTCGCCCACGCCTACCGGTCTCGGGTGTTCGGCTTCCTGGCCATCGTGGTGGTGGAGTCGTTCCTCGGCCTGGCCCCACCGCTGGTCATCAAGACGATCATCGACGACGCCGTACCCAACGCAGATAGGTCCTTGGTTACCATCTTGGCCCTGGCCATGGTGGTGGTGGCCTTCGTGAATGCCGGCCTGTCCATGGTGGAGCGCTGGCTTTCATCGACCATTGGCGAAGGACTGATCTACGACCTCCGCTCGGCCCTGTTCGATCACGTCCAGCGTCAACCGATTTCGTTCTTCACCCGTACCCAAACCGGCGCCCTCGTCAGCCGCATGAACAACGATGTGATCGGCGCTCAACGCGCCGTCACCGGCACGCTCGGCACGGTGGTCTCCAACATCGTCACCCTGGTCACCACGTTGGTGGCCATGGCCATTTTGGAGTGGCGCCTCACCGGCCTGTCCCTGCTGCTGCTGCCCATCTTCTTGCTGCCGGCCAAGCGCGTCGGCAAACGCCTAGCCGGCATCACCCGTGAGGGCTTCGACCTCAACGCCTCCATGAACGCCACCATGACGGAGCGCTTCGGCGTCTCCGGCGCCCTGCTCGTCAAACTGTTCGGCCGCCACGACGACGAGCGAGACGGCTTCTCGCAGCGGGCATCACGAGTCCGTGACATCGGCATCCGCAGCGCCATGTACAGCCGGACCTTCGTGGTCGCCCTCACCATGGTGGGCGCGGTGGGCACCGCAGTTATCTACCTCATCGGCGGCCGCCTCGTGATCTCCGGGAGCATCACCACGGGCACGCTGGTTGCCCTCGGCGTGTTCGTGGCCCAGATCTACTCGCCGCTCACCAGCCTCACCGGCGCCCGAGTGGACCTCATGACGGCGTTCGTCTCGTTCGACCGGGTCTTCGAAGTGCTCGACGCCCCCAACCCCATCACCGACCGCGACGACGCCGTTGAACTGGCCCGACCCACCGGCCGGATCGACTTCGACCACGTGACGTTCGCCTACCCGAGCGGGATCAAGGGCTCGGTCGCCTCCCTGGAAAGCGCCGCCCAGCACCTGGCCCCCGATGAAGGCAGCGGCCCCGTGCTGCACGATTTCACTGCAACCATTCTCCCTGGCGAACTGGTTGCGGTGGTGGGTCCGTCCGGCGCGGGCAAGACCACGCTCTCCCAGCTCGTGCCGCGTCTCTACGACGTCACCACCGGCGCGGTCCGGGTGGACGGCCACGACGTGCGCGAGCTCACCCAAGCCTCGCTCCGGTCCGCCATCGGCGTCGTGAGCCAGGACCCCCACCTGTTCCACGAGACGGTCGCCGAAAACCTCCGCTACGCCAAGCCCAGCGCCACCCAGGAGGAAATGGAATCTGCGGCCCGGTCGGCGCGCATCCACGACGTGATTGCTGCCATGCCCAACGGCTATGACACCGTGGTCGGCGAGCGGGGCCATCGCCTGTCCGGCGGCGAGCAGCAAAGGCTGGCCATCGCCCGGATGCTGCTCAAGGACCCCGCGATCGTGATCCTCGACGAAGCCACGTCGAACCTCGACAGCGAAAACGAGGCCGCCGTGCAACAGGCACTGGCCACCGCGCTAGTTGGCCGCACCTCGTTGGTGATCGCCCACCGACTCTCCACCATCACCAACGCCGACCGAATCCTGGTGGTCGACCATGGCCGCCTGGTCGAACAAGGCCGCCACCAAGACCTGCTCGACGCAGGCGGCCTGTACGCGGACCTCTACCGCACGCTGGTCCGCGGAGACTCCTGGGCCACGCCTCCGGTCGTCTGACCTCCTGCTGACCCGCCTGCTGGACCACCTGGGGGGGCTGAGAAATGGAGGCGGTAGGGTCGGGTCAGGAATCGCTGACGTTTCGCGTCGAAAGGAACCACACCATGGCCATCGAGCTACCACCGCTCCCGTTCGCCGAAGACGCCCTTGCCACCAAGGGCCTGTCCAAG
>JANXNS010000189.1 GCA_025353965.1 Aquihabitans sp. | reverse complement strand
CGTCGCCCGCGCGCGCAACATTCACCCCTCGCCCCACCGAACTTGTCGTAGTTGTGGCGCCAGAGACTGCCTAACTGCGACAACTTCGGTCAGGAGGTGGGGGGTTTGGGGGAGGTGGGGGGTTTGGGGGGTTTGGATCATTTGGTTCGGTAGTCGCCGAAGGGGGCGTCTCGTTCTTGTAGGGCTTTGGTTAGGCCCTTTTCTTTGGAGTGGTCGATGAACTCGGCGAAGGTGACGGCCTTGGTGCCTAGCGCGCACAATTCGGTTCCCTGACGGATGGCGGCCCGCATGCCCATGGCATCCATGGCGCGGTGCACGGTGCGTTTGTTGAGCGAGACGATGTCGGTGGGGATGAGCGCCACCCGCTGGGCGACGGCCAGGACCTCGGCGTCCAAGTCGGCCTCGGGGAATGCCCGGTTGGCCCAGCCGAGCCGTACGGCTTCGTCGCCGGAGATGGAATCCCCGGTGACCATCATTTCCATGGCCGCCCGCATGCCGAGCATCCAGGCGTGGAAGTGCATGTCCGGGACGCCGAAACGCACCGCGGGGTAGCCCATCTTGGCGTCGTGGGCGACGTAGACAAGGTCGCAGCCGGTGGCCAGTTCGGACCCGCCGGCCAGGCAGTACCCGTGGACCTGCGCAATGACGGGCTTAGCGAGGTCCCAGATGCTCATCCACGTTTCGGTGACGTGGCGGGGCCACTGGCCCTCCCCCTCGGCGGTGTAGTGGGGCATGTCGATGCCTTCGTTGCCGCCGCCAAGTTCGTACCCGGCCGAGAAACAGGTACCTGCGCCGCGCACGATCATGACCCGAATGGTCGGGTCCTGGTCGGCTGAGCGCAGGCCGTGCATGAGTTCCGCCCGGACCTGATGGCTCAGCGCGTTGCGCTTCTCGGGCCGGTTGAGCGTGAACCGACGGATATGCGGCGCGGGCTCGTCCACCAAGACCACGTCGGGGTTCGATCCCAGTGCGGATTGGCCCGTAGCGGCGACGGGTGCGGTGTCTCCGTAGTTGCTCATTTGATGGCTCTCGTATCCATGTCGGCGGAGATGCGGTCGAGCGTCTTGTCGGGGATCTCCGCAATGGGGGTGGCGACCTCGCTCACCAGCGGGCCGACGCGCGCCGCCAGGGGGGCCAGGGCGGCCAGGTCAAAGTCGTAGAGCTTGGCGGCATTTCCCGCCAGGATCTGGCGCATCTCGGCTTCGGGTGCGGCGTGGAACCGGGCCCGGAGGTTCTCGCGGGTATAGGGGTACGTGCCCTCGTCGTGGGGGTAGTCGCTACCCCACATGAACTTGTCGAGTCCGATGATGTGGCGGGCTTCGGCGTCGGCCTGACGGGGCTGGCTCACTCCCATCCACACATTCTGGTGGAAGTACTCGGTGGCATCGCGGGGGAGGACGTGGTCTGCTCCGTAACGGATTTCGCCCGTCGCCCCGGTGTTGCGGATGCCGCGGATGGTCTCGTCGAGGCGAGCCAGCAAGGGCGGTACCCACGCGCAGCCTGCCTCGGTGAAGATCACCTTGAGCCGGGGGAAACGCTCGAATACTCCCGACAAAATCAGCTGGACCAACGGGCGCTCGGTGTAGAACGGCACCTCGTTGATGTACAGCAACATGCTCACGGGGTAAGGGCCGTAGTCCGGGTTGCCGGTGCCGCTGTGGACGTTGATCGGCACTTCCAGGTCCTGGAGTACCTCCCACAGCGGGTCGTAGCAGCGGTCATAGAGCGGCTTCACCCACTTCACGTCGGGCGCAATATTGGGCAGAAGGATCCCACCGCGCAGGCCGTGTTCCTTGATCCATTTCACGTCGGCGATGGCATCGTCCACCTCGTTGAGGAAGATTTGGCCGACCCCGGCCCGGCGTTCGGGGAACTCGCCGCACCAATCCACGAGCCACCGGTTGTGGGCGTGAACACCAGCGTGACGGTGGCGGTATTCCTCGTCGTTCGGTGGCTTGGCGAAGAGCACGAAGCTCGGGAAGAATGGCGGCACGGTGTTGGGGAACACCACCTCGCCCACGATCCCGTCGGCTTCCTGCTGTTCGTTGCGCATCTCGTTGTCCCAGTTGCGCAGGCGGCGATTGTCGCCCAAGTCCTTGTAGGGGTTTTTGTACTTGCCCCGCCAGGCGTCGAAGTCTTCGATGAACTCAGGGTCGAGGTACTCGCGATACGCCTTGTGGCTGCCACCGGCGTGGCAGTCGGACGAAATGATCGTGTAGCGGTCCCCGGTGGAGGTAGTGGTCATACGCTCAACCTTCCAGGTCTGCGCTGAGACGCTGGGCCACGTCGACATATTCCTCGACCATGTCCTGCACCACCGCTTTGGACGTACGCACTTGGTTCATGCGGCTCACGATTTGGCCGACGGGCATTCCCACCAACTCGCGGGGTGGCTTGGAGCCCATCTTTTGGGTGGCATACGAGTTGAGGATGAACTGCAGCGGCATGGGCAACGTTCCGGGAGATTCCGGCGCCTCCCACGCATCGGTCCATGCCGTGCGGAGTTGCCGGGCGGGCTTGCCGGTGTAGGCCCGGGACCGCACGGTGTCGGTGGACGTTGCGGCCAGGAGCTTCTCGGTCACCACGGTGGACGAACCGTTCTCGGCCACGGTCAACCAGATCGACCCGGTCCAAACGCCAGCGGCACCAAGGGCCATGCCCGCGGCCATCTGCCGGCCCGAGCCCACGCCCCCTGCGGCCAGGACGGGTACGGGGTGGATAGCGTCGACCACATCGGGAACCAACACCATGGTCGAAACTTCGCCGGTGTGGCCTCCTGCTTCGTAGCCCTGAGCAATGATGATGTCGACGCCAAGCTGCACGTCTCGCACGGCTTGCTCCACCCGGCCGATCAACGCCGCGACCTTCACGCCTTGGGCGTGGGCCTGGTCTATTGCCGCCTTCGGTGGCGGGCCGAGAGCGCTGGCCAGCAGTGCGATCGGGTGCGACAACGCGATTTCAATTTGGGGTGCGCCGGTGGCGGCAGTCCAGCCCAGCACGCCTGCGCCCATGCCCGCACCGGACTCCAACTCCACGCCACTGGCGCCCACGTCAACCCCGTGGTCGGCCAGGATTTTGTCCACGTAATCCCAGTGAGCTTTGGAAATATGGGCCCGGAGCTGAGCGCCAATATCGCTCACGTCGTCTAGGCCGATGTCGCGGTCGACGGTCTTGACCGGCATGACCACGTCCACGCCGTAGGGCTTACCGTTCACGTGTTCGTCGATCCAGGTGAGCTCCATCTCGAGCTCCTCTGGAGAGAACGCGAGCGCGCCGAGCACGCCCATGCCTCCGGCGTTGGTGACCGCGGCCACCACGTCACGGCAATGTGAGAACGCAAAAATCGGGTATTCGATCCCGAACATTTCGGTCAGCGGGTTCTTCATGCGTGGTCCTCCGGGACGGGTAGTGCGGTGTCTATGACTTGCCGTGCCCGCTTGTAATCGGGCTTGCCGCTTGGCTGGCGGGGCATTTCAGCCACTAGGTACAACTCTCGTGGCGCCTTGTAGCGGGCCAGCTTGGTTTGGCAGAACGCCACCAGTTCTTCCAACGTGGGTTCTTGGCCGGGCCGGGGCTGGACGACGGCGGCCACTTTCTGGCCCCAGCGTTCGTCGTCGATGCCAAGGACGAGCGCGTCGAACACCTTGGGATGCGCCTTGAGTGTGCTCTCCACCTCTTCCGGGTAGATCTTTTCCCCGCCCGAGTTGATGCACTGCGAGCCGCGCCCCAGCAACGTCATGGTCCCGTCGAGTTCTAACCGGGCAAAGTCTCCGGGCACGGAATGCCGCTCGCCCTCCACATCGACGAACGTGGCCGCCGTCTTTTCGGGATCCTTGTAGTACCCGATGGGGACGTTGCCGCCTCGGGCCAGGCGCCCGATTTCGCCGCGCTGAACGGGCTTGTTGTCCGCGTCGATGATCTTGGAATCGGGGCCCAGGGGCACGTTGATGAGCCCACCCCCGGTGCCGGCCGCGGTATTGCCCTTCTCTACCATCCGCATGCCGTTGAAGCCACCTTCAGACGATCCCACCGCTTCGGTGATGAACACGTTCGGCAGGAGTTCGAACAGCTGATCTTTCACAACGGGGGAGAACACCGCTGCCGTTGAGCTGATAGCCACCAGGGCGGACGTGTCATAGGTCCTTTCGGCGAGGGCATCGATGAGGGGCCGGGCCATGGCATCTCCGGTGATGGTGATGACGGCAATGCGGTAGCGCTCCACCGCACCCCACACCAGGTGGGGGTCGAACCGGGGGAGCAGCACATTGGTGACGCCCTTGAACAGGCCGCCGAGGGTTCCCCATTGCGCGGCCCCGTGCATGAGTGGGGCCAGCACCAGCCCGACGGGCGGCTCGGCTTCGGCTGCTATGCGTGAGAGCTGGTACTCGTCGGTGATGCGCTCACCGGTGATGAAGTCGATGCCGCCGCCGAGGGTGCGCCACACGTCTTCGTGGCGCCACATCACGCCCTTGGGCATGCCCGTGGTTCCGCCGGTGTAGAGCACGTAGAGGTCGCCATCGTCCCGCGGGCCAAAGTCCCGATCGGAGGCTTGCGACGCCAACGCAACCTCGTAACGAACCGCTCCGGTCGGTGTCGGATCAAGGGTCCCGTCGTCTATCTCGACCAGGTGCTTCAGCAGCGGGAGCTGGTCCTTGACCGCGGCGATGTGAGCCGAGAACGACGCCTGATAGATGACCGCAACCACATCTGCGTTGTCGAACAAGTACACCAGCTCGTCTTCGACGTAGCGGTAGTTCACGTTGATCGGAACGGCCCGGAGTTTGTACGCGGCGAGCATGGCCTCCACGTACTCGATGCTGTTGTATGAGTAGATCGCCACGTGATCGCGTTCGCCCACGCCGTGGGCCGCCAAGTGGTGGGCGAGCTGGTTGGCTCGGGCCTCCAGCTCACCGAACGTGACGGTCCGGTCCCCGCAGATCAGCGCGGTGCGGTCAGGGACCACATCGGCAGTGTGCTCGGCCAGGTCAGCGAGGTTGAACGCCATGCCCGAAGTAGAACACGTTCTCGCAGGGCCTGCCACCATTCCTGGAATCTGTTGGTTTTGCAGGCCTCAGACAGAACCGGTGGACCGCCAAAGTAGAATGTGTTCTACTGCCGACGTGTCAGCAGGGGAATCCACCTTCACGATGGAACTTCTCTACCGCCGGAGCCTCGGCCCGGTCGTAGGAGCGTTTCTTACCGGATTGCGAGACCAGCACGTGCTGGCCAGCCGGACCGGGGCGGGGCGGGTGATCTGCCCGCCGTTGGAGTACGACCCAGAGAGTGGCGACGCCGTGAGCGACCTTGTTGAGGTGGCGAGCAGCGGTGCGGTCACCGGCTGGACGTGGGTGAGCGAACCGTTGCGGAAGCACCCGTTCGACCATCCCTTTGCCTGGGTTTTGGTCCAGCTCGACGGCGCGGACACGTCCATGCTCCACGCGCTCGACGCCTCAGACATGGCCGCGGTGAGTACGGGGATGCGGGTGCAGATCCGCTGGGCCGAAGAACGCACCGGGCACATCACCGACATTGCTTGCTTCGAGCCGGAGGCCCTCGCATGACCGACCCCGCAAAGACAGAAGACGAAGGCGGACCGATTCGGTTCATGCCTCAGCTGATCTCGTTGGACTACACGGTCCGCACCAACCCGGTGGCGGAAGCCTTCGGCGCCGCGCTGGCCGATGGGCGCATCACCGGCCACCAGTGCCCCAATTGTCACCTCGTGTACGCGCCACCCAAGGGCTTCTGCCCGATTTGCACCATCGAGACCACCGCGGAGCACGAAGTGCCGGTGGCCGACACGGGCATGGTCACGTCGTGGACGGTCCTGACGCCCATCCAGTACACGGGCCAGCGAGAGCGCCACGACTACGCGTTGGCCAGCATCCTCCTCGAGGGAGCGGACGGCACCGTTGGCCAGCAACGCCTGCTCGAAATCCCGCTCGACGAAATCCGCCTTGGGCTCAAAGTCGCCGCCGTGTGGGCGCCGCCGAATCAGCGCGAGGCCGACGACCGGGGTTACGGCCTCGGCACCGCGGTGGACGGCTGGCGCCCTACCGGCGAGCCCGACGCACCCGCCGCCGACTACCGGGAGCACACGCTGTGAGAGATGTTGCGATCGTCTCGTTCGCCCAGTCCGGATCCCTCGTGGACATCGCGGCATCCGAAACCCAAATGCTGTTGCCGGTGATCAACGCGGCGGTCGAACGGTCCGGCATCGCCCGGGCTGACATTGGTTTCACCTGCTCCGGTAGCGCCGACTACTTGGCCGGGACCCCCTTTGCGTTCGTGGCCAACCTGGAAGCGGTGGGCGCTTGGCCGCCGATCTCTGAATCTCACGTGGACATGGACGGCGCGTGGGCGCTGTACGAGGCTTGGGTTCGTCTCCAGCACGGCGACGTGGACGTCGCCCTGGCCTTCTCGTCTGGCATCAGCTCCCGCAGCGACCTCCGTGAGGTCCTCTGCCTGCAGAACGATCCGTACTACCTGATGCCGTTGTGGGCCGACCACATCTCGCTGGCCGCCCTCCAGGCCCGGGCCCTGATCGACGCGGGTCTAGCCACCGAGGGAGACTTTGCTGAGGTGGTGGCCCGTAGCCGTCGGTCCGCCAGCACCAATCCCTTCGCGCAACTCTCGGGCGACGTGACGGTGGAATCGCTGCTGGCAGAGCCCTACACCGCCGCCCCGCTGCGGGCCGCGGACTGCCCCCCGATCACCGACGGCGCCGCCGCGGTGATCTTGGTGGCCGGAGACTTGGCCCGTGAGGTGTGTGAGCGGCCGGCGTGGATCCGTGGCATCGATCATCGAAGCGAGGCCCATTACCCGGGGCTGCGAGACCTCACCCGAGCCGGTTCCGCCCGGCTGGCGGGAGAGCAAGCAGGCGTTGGTACTGCGCCGGTCGAAGTGGCCGAACTGTCGGCTTGTTTCAGCCACGAAGAGCTGCTGCTGAGCACGGCGCTCGGCCTGGGCGACGATACCGAGGTCAATCCCTCGGGTGGGTCGCTGGCGAGCAACCCGATGATGGTGTCGGGCCTGATTCGCATCGGCGAAGCGTTCCGCCAAATCAACGAGAACGGGCGGCACCGAACCCTTGGTCACGCGGCCTCGGGACCGTGCCTTCAACAGAACTTGGTCTGCGTCCTCGAGGGAGACTCCTGATGGCTGAACGCTGCGCAATCGTTGGCATTGGCCAGACCCACCACCGCAAAGTGCGTGACGACGTGTCGCTGGCCGGGCTCCTTCGCGAGGCCGGCCAGCGGGCGCTCGACGACGCCGAGATGACGTGGCGAGACATCGATGCCGTGGTCATTGGCACCGCACCGGATTCGTTCGAGGGCGTGATGATGCCGGAGCTTTATTTGGCCGATGCGCTGGGCTGTGCCGGCAAGCCGATCATGCGGGTCCACACCGCGGGATCGGTCGGTGGATCAACGGCCATCGTGGCTGCCCACCTCGTTCAGTCCGGCGTGCGCAAACGGGTGCTCACCATTGCCTTCGAGAAGCAGTCCGAGGGTGACACGACGTGGGGTCTCTCCGGTGGGCGCAGCGGCGGCGTTGGTGCCGGTGGCTATTTCGCCCCTCATATCCGGGCCTATATTTCTCGCTCCGGTGCCCCGGAATACGTGGGCTGGATGGTGGCCGTCAAAGATCGCCTCAATGCCCTCAAGAACCCGTATGCGCACCTCAAGGTGCCCGACATCACGTTGGAAATGGTCCGGGATTCACCCATGGTGTGGGAGCCGGTTCGTCGCCTGGAGAGCTGCCCGGCATCAGATGGCGCGTGCGCCATGGTCCTCACCGACGAGGCCGGCGGGGACCGGTCGCCCCACAAGCCGGCCTGGATTCACGGGACGGCCATCCGCAGCGAGCTTGGTCAGTTCCCGGGCCGAGATCCGGTGAACCCCAAGGGCGGCCAGGACTGCGCCGCCGATGTGTTCAAGCAGGCGGGCATCACCGATCCGCGCCGTGAGGTCGACGTGATCGAGATGTACGTGCCGTTCAGTTGGTACGAACCGATGTGGCTGGAAAACCTTGGCTTCGCCGAGCAGGGCGGAGGCTGGAAACTCACCGAAGACGGCGTGACCGAAATTGGTGGAGACCTGCCCGTCAATTGCTCAGGCGGCGTGCTGTCGTCCAACCCCATTGGGGCCTCGGGCATGTTGCGTTTCGCCGAGGCCGCCATGCAGGTCCGGGGCCAAGCCGGCGAGCACCAGGTGGACGGGGCCCGCACGGCACTCGGCCATGCTTACGGTGGCGCCTCGCAGTTCTTTGCCATGTGGATCGTGCGTGACACCAAACCGTAAGGCCGTCTCACTTTGTTCTCGAATCATCCTTTGGAGGATGCCGTGACCAACCAGATTCCACTGGTCGACTACCTGGTGTTGGGCGACGAACCCCACCTGGTGGCCAATGAATGCACCGCCTGTGGTGCCCGTTACTTCGACCGTCGCAATGCCTGCGCCAGCTGTGGCGGATCGGCCTTTGCCAAGGCGGCCATCCAGACCACCGGTGTGGTGAAGGCGTTCACCATCGTGAGCTTTGCGGCACCGGGCGTGCCCGTCCCGTTCGTGGCCGCCTACGTGGACTGCGGCGGAACCAGCGTGCGCGGCAATGTGGTCAACGTCGAACCGAACGACACCGCCGTCACCCTCGGCATGGCCGTGCGCCTCACCACCTCGGTGATGGGCACCGACGAGGCCGGCACCGAAGCCGTTTCCTTCGGATTCGAACCCATTACCCCCACCGCCGGAGAGGCCGCAGCATGAGCGCAGACGACATCTGGATTCTCGGAATCCACATGACCAAGTTCGGCAAGCACACCGACCTTGACCTCATCGACCTGGCGTCGGAGGCGGCGCTTGGCGCTCTGGCCGATGGCGGCGTGACCATGGCCCAGATGGGCGTGCTGGCGGCAGGCAACCTGATGCAGGCCAGTGCGGGCATTGGCCAGCAACTCCAGAAGCAGATCGGCCAGACCGGCATCCCCGCCTACAACGTGGCCAACGCTTGTGCAACAGGCGCAACGGCGTTGCGAACCGCGATCATGGCGGTCAAGGCGGGGGAGTGCGACATGGGCTTGGCCGTTGGCGTGGAGAAGCTCTCCGGCGCTGGCCTGCTCACCGGCGGAAGCCGCCGCCCCGATAGCGACACCTGGCAGCCCAGCGGGCGTTATGGCTCGGTTGCTTCGATCGACGGACGGATTGGCACCGACATCATGCCCGGCGTCTTCGCCCAGATCGGCATGGAGTACGGCCACAAGTACGGCGGCACCAGCTTCGAATTGTTCGCTCGCATCAGCGAGAAGAACCACGCCCATTCCACCCTCAACCCGCTAGCGGCCTATTCCAAGCGCTTCACGCTGGAAGAGATCATGGGCGACATCATGATCGCCTATCCCAACACCCGGCCGATGTGTTCGGCCAACTGCGATGGCGCCGCCGCCGCCGTCGTGGTGAGCGATGCTGCCCTGCAGAAGCTGTCCCGGGAACAACGTCGGCGTGCGCTCAAGGTCTCGGCTTCGGTGCTCACCTCAGACCCCTACACGGAGGGGTGCCAGGTCCTGCCGGACGTCAACACGCTCACCCGCAACGCGGCCGCCATCGCCTACGAGCAGGCGGGTATCGGTCCGTCGGACCTCGACCTTGTTGAACTGCACGATTGCTTCGCCACTGCCGAGCTCGTCCACTACGACAACCTCGGGCTGTGCGAGCCAGGTGGCGCGGTGGATCTCTTCAACTCGGGGGCAACATGGCGAGACGGCGCCATGCCGGTCAACGTCTCCGGTGGGCTGGAAAGCAAAGGCCACCCGATCGCCGCCACCGGCATTGCCAACATTTGGGAGGTGGCCACCCACCTTCGGGGCGAAGCCGGTGATCGTCAGATCGAGGGGGCCAAGGTGGGCCTGGCCCACGTCATCGGGCTCGGTAGCGCCTGTGGCGTCCACATTCTGGAAAAGGCCTCCGTCTAGCTCCGTTTGCCGGGCATGATCGGGGGGTGCCCCGTTTGATCCCGCCCGTGGTGGCGCCCGGGTTCTTGGCCAGTTCCCCCCAACCAACAATCCCGGTGGCCGAAAATCTGGTGCTTCGGCCCTGGGCTGAAGCGGATGCGCCGGTGGCCGTGGAAGCCTTTGCCGACCCGGAGATCCAACGCTGGCACTTCCAGCGACTGGACTCAATCGACGAAGCCCATAACTGGATCGCCGGGCTGGGTCGTGGGTGGGACGCGGAAACGTCGGCCAACTGGGCCATCGTCGACACGACGACTGATCTACCGATCGGTCGGGTGGGCCTGACCAGGGTTGAGTTGGTCGGTGGCCGGGGCGAGGTCTCCTACTGGCTGCTGCCCACCGCTCGGGGCCGCGGCGTTGCCTCCCGGTCCGTGATCGCGCTGGCCTGCTGGGCCTTCGCTCACCTGGGTCTCCAGCGCCTCGAGCTCAAACATTCGGTCGATAATCCCGCGTCGTGTCGGGTGGCGGGCCGGGCCGGGTTCGACGCGGAGGGCACCATGAGCCAAGCGTTGTTCCACGACGACGGCTGGCATGACATGCATCTCCATGCCCGACTTCGGCCTGGCTGCTAACTGGCATCGTGGTTCTGCGAGCTAGCAGCGGTAGGATGGCCCACCTAACAAACGAGGACGCAAGTGAAGCCCAAAGACGACGTACTGGTCATGGAAGGCACAGCAGATGAGGCCCTCAAGGGGGGCCACTTCCGCATCTCCCTAGACAATGGCCATCAGGTGCTGGGTCACCTCGGCGGACGCCTCCGTCGGAACCGGATCCGCATCCTCCCGGGAGACCGGGTTCAGGTGGAGCTGTCCACGTATGACCTCAAGCGCGGCCGCATCACCTACCGCTACAAGTAGCGATAGGTGACGCCGGGTCAGGACCCGGCGTCGGCCTTCGTGGCCTCGACGATTCGGTCGGTCTGAGCCTGCTGCTCCCAGGAGAGCCGGGCCAGCCAGAACCGTAGGAATTGCGCTATTGAGTAGCGCAAGAACAGTGCGCCCCCCACCACGGCCAGGACGAGCGCGATGAGTGCCATGACCTGTGCGTCGCGCTGCTGTAGGGCGTTGGTAGTTCCGTGGCTGGTGGCGTAGGCCACTGGGGCCAGGACCACGGCGACGACCATGAGGGCCGCCCCCGTTTTCAGGAGCATGCGATCGCGGCCGCCGGCCTGCTCGGG
>JANXNS010000101.1 GCA_025353965.1 Aquihabitans sp. | reverse complement strand
CGCGACGGCGGCCGACACGCCCGCCGGCACCTACCCGATCACCATCACCGGCACCGGCACCAGCGGCACCCACACCACGAGCTACTCACTCACGGTCTCAGCCGTGATCGTGGGCGGCGTCACCAACGGTGGGTTCGAGGCGGGCAACCTCTCGGGCTGGACCGCCACCGGCACCAACTCGGCCAGCACCACGTCGCCGAGGACTGGGACCTACGACGGGCTGAGCGGCACCACCACGGCCACCATCGGCGACTCGAAGCTGGTGCAGACCTTCACGGATCCCACGGGCACCACCCGGGTGAACGTGGCCTACCGCATGCAGTGCGGCGGCAAGGTCAACAGCGACTGGGCCACGATCACGTTGCGCAACAACACCACCGGCACCACCACCACGCTGCTGTCCAAGACGTGCAAGAAGCAGACGGCGTACACGCTGCTGTCGGCCACGATCACGCCCGGCACCAGCTACACGCTGACGCTGCTCAACCACGACGACGGCGCCGCCACCACGCCCACCTACACCCGGTGGGACGACATCACCCTCAGCTGAACGCGACGAGGGGCCGGACTACCTGGCCTCGCCGGCTTCTGGCGCGGCGGGAACTCGATGAGCGACCGCATCATCTCGAACACGAACGCCTGGCACGGGATGGCCAGGAAGGCGTGATCGAGCAGCCAGTCGTAGTACGTGTTCGACGTGAGCTGCGCCTGCTCGAACGGGTCGGTGCGCAGGTTGAAGATGAGCGGCACCCGCAGTCGGGTGAACGGCTCGGCCCAGATGCGCAGGGTGCCCTCGCACCGCTGCTCCATGAACACCATCTTCCAGTTGTCGATGTTGGAGTTCGGCTTGAGTGCGCTCGACGCCGCAGACCCAGGTACTGGTCGCGATCATCGCGAAGGTCGACGCCTTGGTCGGGCCGATTGGGCTGGTCCTGCGGACCTGCTGCCTGGCTAGCGCAGGAAACCGGCCTGGTCGAAGTAGGCGGCGAGTTCGTCCCCGAGCGTGGCCGAATATCCCGCGTTGATGTGCTGGAAGTCCCAGCGCACCACCACGCCGCCCACGACTGGATCGCAAATCGGTAGGAAGGGGCACACGAGCCGGTCGAAGTTGGCGACCCGCACGTCGTGGTGTTTCTCGGCCTCGCGGGCGTAGAGGTGCCTCACGTCGGGTGACGTCCGAGCGGGCACGTAGCGGCAGTCCTCAACGAACTTCGCTTTGGCCAGGCAATCCAGCGGCTGCGGGTCACGCGAGCTGACAACGATGGGTTCGACGAGGACCAGCTTCCGCCCCGGTGCTTTTAGCTGGGCGAGCGAGCTCTCGGTCACGCGGGTCAAGGTGTCCATGGGGTAGGGGGTGTCTTGACGCTCGACGTTGACGAGCACCATCACATCTGGTTTGAGCGCTGGAATAACCCGTTTGTAGTCGTCCTCTTTGAACCGCTGGCATGACCGGCGGACCGACTCGCTTACGGCATACACGTGGCGCTGCCAGGGACAACCTCCGCTGACCGCCAGCGACAACGTCAGGTCATGCGCCTTGGCATATGCGGTAAATGCCGGGATCAGCATCTGCGCGTTGCTGTCGCCCATCAACAAGATGTGCTTGCCGCCTCCCTTGACCACCGTGCATTTCGATGGCGAGGCATCAAAGCAATGCACCGCGGTACCGAACCGCTCCGCGGCCACCTGCTCAAGGTGCAGCCAGTTCCCAGTGGGCGTGAGCCCCTTGTTTGGGCGCATCACAGGGGCTGTGATCGAGGTGCTCGATGGGCGACCGAGGATCGCTGGCGCCACCAACAACGCGCCGATGAGGCTGACCGCGAGCCCGACGCCGATCACCGCGAATCGGTGACGATCAAGGCGAAGCGAGCGGCGGACGGGGAGCTCGAGCAACTGAGCCGAAAGGGCCGCCAGCCCTGAGGCGACCATGGCGGTGACGAAGGCGAGCAGCAATGGGCTCGGGTGAGACACCGTCACCAACAACACGATGACGGGCCAATGCCAGAGGTAGGTCCCGTAGGAGATCTTGCCGAGGAAGACCAACGGCTCACTCGATAACAGGCGGTGTACCGGACCCGACGGCACGGCATCGAGGGCCAGGATCAGCGCTAGGGCGGCGATCGTGGTGACCGCGCCGCGGGCAATGGGACCCAACGTCACCGCCTGGGTGGCGAGAACGACCAAGCCCAGCAACGCCGCCACGCCCACCCAGCGGACAGAGTTGCCGAGTCGCCGCACCCGAATGGCCAGACCCGGGGTGAGCGCCAGGAGCGCGCCGCCCAAGAGCTGATACGCCCGAGTGTCGGTGCCGAAGTAGGCGCGGTCGGGCTGGTGAGTCTGAAGCGCCAACGCCCATCCCAAGGAGGCAACAGCGCCGACCAAGATGATGGGTCGCACCAGCAGCACGGGTCGGCGCGTGCTTCGCCGGCCAAGTGCGAACAGGCCAGCCAACAGCAGCGGCCACACCACGTAGAACTGCTCCTCGACCGCAAGCGACCAGAAATGGAGCAGCGGATTTTGGGCGACGGCGGCACCAAAGTAGCCCGACGATTGTTTGATGAAGTACCAGTTGGCCACGTAAAGGAACGACGCTTGGAACGACCGCATTGCGTCGGCGGCCTGGCCGGGGGCGGCCGCCGACTTATAGAGGACGGCCGTAACCACCAAGGCCAGCGCGCTGGCCGGAAGCAGCCGCCGGGAGCGACGGGAGTAGAAGCGTCCGAAGCGGATTGCGCCCAATTCGTTGACATCGCGCACCAGGGTCTGGGTGACCAGGTAGCCCGAGAGGACGAAGAAGAGGTCCACTCCGATGAACCCGCCAGAGACGGTGACCAGCCCGGCATGGAACAGCACCACGCCGTAGACCGCGACGGACCTCAGACCATCTAGATGCGGCCGATAGGAGTCCGCAGCAGCCACCGGTCAAGGGTACCGGGCCGCACGAGGCGCGCGGCCACGTCCCCGACGTCAGCGCTGCCCGGTGAGATCCTCACCCGGCCGGCCTCGTCGTGGCCAGCGGGCTAGGCGCGGCGGCTGGCTTCTCGCTGCTCCGTGTGAGCGGCTCGTACGGCCTCGGTCTGGTCGAGGTGGGTCTTGGCCAGGAAGATCACCAAGCCAAGAATGGTGGTGAGGAACAGGGCGCTCGTGCCCACCGTTCCCAGCCCCAACCCGCCGACGGCCGGCTTCTGGGACAGGTAGTCACCGATTGAGGCGCCCAGCGGGCGGGTGAGGATGTAGGCCATCCAGAAGCTAAGGACCGGGTTGAGCTTGAAGAAGCGCCACGCAATGATGATGAGCCCGATAACCGAGCCGAACATGAGCGCAGACTTCCAGTAGCCCAAGTTGAGCTGCTCGGCGATGAGGTCGCCAGCCGCCGTACCTAGGGCGAAGGTAAAGAGGATGGCCGACCAGTAGAAGGCTTCCCGCTTCGACGTGGTGATGGAGTGGATCGACAGGGTGCGCTCACTGCGGAACCAGACCAAGAACACAGCTGCCAGGGCAATTGCAAAGCTAATGGCCGTGGTCCGCAGGGCGATACCCAGGTTTTCGACCAAGTTGTCGGTCACCAAGGTGCCCACCACGCTGATCATGACGACCGTCAACCAATACATGCCGGGGATATAGCGCCGGGCCCGGAACTGGAAGAACAGCACGACGATCAACAGGGCGCTCATGACCCACGTGGTCTTGGTGAGGCCGAGCTTGAGCGTCTCCGAGAGGAAGTCCGCCGCCGTCTCGCCCACCGTCGTGGCCATGATCTTGATGATCCAGAAGTAGATCGTTGCTTCGGGGACCTTGTTCAACATGGCCCGGGCGGTGGTTGGAGCAAGTTTGGTGGTCGTCATCGCCGCCGAACGTAGGGAACCGTCGGCAAACGATCGGCTTCGCCAGGGTTAAGCGACAGCCAGAATATTTGGGCGCTGGTCAGGCGTAGCTGCGGAATGGCCCGGCTTCACCTCACCTGGCCTTCACGGCTGGGACGCTGGCCGACAGCGGCCTCACCAAGACCCCCGTGGTGCCCAACTGGCGGGGCGTGCCGGCCCCGCAACGCTGCGGGGCCGGCTCGGGTTACTGCTGGGCTATCGGGTACCGATTTCGGCTACTTGGCAAAGCCGATGTCTTGGTAGGTGATGGACGCAAAGCCATAGGCGCCCATGTTGGCCAGGCTCTTCTTGGCGGCGTAGATGTCTGGCCGTTGGTAGAGGGCCAGCGAGTGGACTTCTTTCCAAATATCCGCATCGATCTCGTTACCGAGGGCGATGGACTCCTTCTCGTCGAACAAGGTGGTGGCCTTGTTGAACTTGGCATCCAGCGCCTTGTTCCCGATACGGGCGTAGTTCTGCTGGATATCAAGGTCTGCGCCCGAGCCTTGGGGCTCGGCGTAGATCGACACCGATGAGCTAACCGGGAACGGGGTACCGCTCCAGGAGAACACGGTGAGGTCGAAGTTTCCGGTGGTGATGTACTTGTCGAAGAAGTCGTCGCCGGGGACAACATCGATCTTCAACTTGATGCCCACATCGGCGAGCATGGATTGCATCAGCTCAGACTCCTGCTTGCTGGTAGCCACGCCCGACGGAATCACGATGCGCAATTCCAGCGGCTTGCCCGCCTTGGTGCGGGTGCCTGAACCTTCTTGCTTCCAGCCGGCGTCATCCAGGACCGTCTTGGCCTTGTCCGGGTCTGCCTTGGAGAACTCTCCAGCATTGTCCTGGTAGCCGGTCTGGTTGACCATGAAAATGTGGTTCTGCAGCGGCACGGCGTTGCCACCGAGCGGGCCAAGGAGTGCCTTGGCAATGACCTTTCGATCGATGGTCAGAGCCACCGCCCGGCGAACGTCAAGGTCCTTCAGGATGGGGCCCGTACCGTTGATGGTGACATGTCGGAAGTTGGGCCCGGCGGCGCGCCGGATCTCTACCCCGTCGATTCCCTTGGCTCGGGTGAGCTTGTCGATATCTGGCCCGATGTCCATGAAATCGATCTCACCATTGGCCAGGGCGTCGACCTGCGTGTCGGAGTCGATGGACCGGAAAATGATGGAATCCAGCTTTGGCTTGTCTCCCCACCATTTTTCGTTGGGCACCAAGGTGATGGTCTTGGCTGTCTGGTCGACGCCCTTGACTTTGAATGGCCCGGCGGTGGCCATGGGCTTGTCGACCCAGCCGGTGTTGAACGTCTTGACATCGCTGCTGGCCGATGCCGGAAGGAGCAGGGCGAAGAGGCCCTTCCAGTCCGCATAGGGCTTGGCGAAGGTGACGATCACTTCGAACTTGTCGGCCCCGGCCTTGACGCTTTCGATCTGGGAGTAGCCGTTGTTCGAGGCAACCTGGAAAGCCTCGTTCTTGCCGCTCTGAGACTTCCAGCTGGCCTCGTAGTCCGCTTCGGAGACGGGCGTTCCGTCGTCCCAGACCGCCTTGGGATTGAGCTTGTAGGTGACTACCTGCTTGGGCTTGCTGGAGGTGAGCTCGACTGACGTGACGTAGTTCAGGTCGGGCTCGAGCTCGGCCTTCGCATTGACCGTGAACGCGCTGGGCAGCAGCGGGGTGACGATGTAATAGGCGTCGAGCAACGCGCCATCCAGCTGGTTTGGGTTGTAGTTAGCGGGCAGGGAATCAATGGGCCACTTGAGAGTGCCGCCTTGTTTCACCTCGCTGCGGGCCGTGGTGTTCATGTCGTTGGTGACGGCGGCAACGGGCGCCTTATTTCCCGCTGATGAGGAATCGCTGCTTCCGGAACAAGCAGTCGAGACGAGGGCAAGGGCCACCGAAAGGACGGCAATGGGCTTGTACACGCGTTTCATAGGTACTCCTTTTGCTGGGTTTCTTGGGAAAAGAAGGGACTAAAAGACGGTTCTGGCTTCTGGCCAGTGGCAGGCCGCCGTGTGGTCTGGGCCTTGGGGGGTCAGCACGGGATCGTCGTCGCGGCAGCGGGCCTGATGATCCTCGAGAAGGGTGGCGTAGAGCGGGCAACGGCTGCGGAACCGGCAGCCGGTGGGCACTTCCGACGGGCTCGGGAGGTCTCCCTCCAGCAGGATCCGTTTGCGGGCCCGTTCTTGGCGGGGATCGGGGACAGGCACCGCAGAGAGCAGCGCCTGGGTATAGGGGTGAGCCGGCGCGTCGAACACGTCGGCCACCGTGCCCAGCTCGACGATTCGGCCCAGATACATGACGGCCACGCGGTCCGCGATGTGACGCACCACCGAGAGGTCGTGGGCCACAAACACATAGGACAAGCCCAGCCGAGCCCGCAGGTCTTCCAGCAGGTTCACCACGCCGGCGCGGATCGAGACATCCAGGGCCGAAACCGGCTCATCCAGCACCACCAGGCGCGGCTCCAGCGACAGCGCCCGGGCGATCCCGATGCGTTGCCGCTGGCCGCCGGAGAACTCCGCCGGGTACCGGTTCACGTGCTCCGGGCCGAGGCCGACGAGGGTGAGCAGCTCGGACACACGGCTCCGACGCTCGGCCACGGGGACCCCATAGGCCTTCATCCCCTCGCCCAGAATGTCGCCAATGGGGAGGCGTGGATCCAGCGATGCGTTGGGGTCCTGGAATACCAGGCCGAGCTGGCGGCGGATCTTGCGGCGCTGCTTGCGGTCCAGTGAGCCGGTTTCCTGGCCCAACACCTTGATGGTGCCCGCTGATGGCGTGGCCAGCGACATGATCTCATTGATGGTTGTGGTCTTGCCGCAGCCAGACTCACCGACCAAGCCCAGGGTTTCTCCCTCTCGGACATCGAAGGAGATTCCGTCCACCGCCCGGACCTCGCCGATGGTGCGCCGAAAAATTGAACCCGTAGTGAGTGGGTAGGTACGGACCAAGTCCGTGACCTCCAAAACCACCGGGCGTTGCTCCCGGGGTACGCCTGCCAACGCCGGGGGTAGCGCGGCGGGAACCGGGAAAACATCGCCGGCCTTGAGGTCTCCGTCCTCCAAGAACCCGGATCGGTGACACGCCGTCTGATGGCCGGGTACCGCAGTGGGTGCCAACGGCGGCTCCACCGTCTCGCACACATCGATCTTGAGCGGACAACGCGGCGCAAACGGGCAGCCCGGCGGTAGCCCCACGAGCGACGGCGGGTTGCCCTCCACCGGGGTGAGCGGCTCACGGGTTTCCAGGTCGGGCCGGGGGAGGGCGCCGAGCAGGCCGAGGGTGTACGGCATACGGCTCCGATAGAAGGCGTCCTCCACCGTGCCGGTCTCGACCGCCCGGCCGGCGTACATGACCATCACGCGATCGGCGAAGCCAGCGACCACGCCGAGATCATGGGTGATCATCACGATCGCCGCGCCGGTTGCTTCCTGGGCGGTGTGGAAGACCTCCAGGATCTGGGCCTGGATGGTCACATCGAGAGCAGTGGTCGGCTCGTCGGCCAAGATCACATCGGGATCGTTGGCAATGGCCATGGCGATCATGACCCGCTGGCGCATCCCGCCGGAGAACTCGTGCGGGAACGACTTGGCCCGAACCGCTGGGTTGGGAATGCCCACTAGTTTCAGCAGGTCGACCGCCCGATCCGCGGCCGCCGCCCGACTGGTGTCGGTGTGATGGGCGCGGATGGCCTCTGCGATCTGCGAGCCCACCGTGTACACCGGCGTGAGGGCAGACAATGGGTCCTGGAACACCATGGCGATGCCCGAACCCCGGATATCGGTGAGTGCCTTGTCTCCGAGGCCGGCCAACTCGCGGCCGCCAAAGCGAATCGAGCCCTCCACTCGAGCCCGGTCTGGGAGCAGGCCCATGATGGCCAGGGCCGACACCGACTTGCCGGAACCGGACTCGCCCACGATCCCCAGGACCTCGCCCGCTGACACGGCATAGCTGAGGCCTCGAACTGCTTCCACCGTGCCCGCCTCACTCGGGAACGACACCCGAAGGTCAGCGATCTCAAGGACCGGGGCCGGTACCGAGGTCTGGCCGTCGGTGCTGGTGGTGATGAGGCCGGTCACAGTCGCGACGATTCAGAGTTGGGATCCACGGCGTCTCGGAGACCATCGCCCACCAAGCTCACGGCCAACACCGTGAGAATGAGGAGGCCACCGCAGAACACGAACAACCATGGGTAGGTAAGGGCAGATTTGGTGCCGTCGGCAATGAGCGTGCCCAGCGAAACATCCGGTGGCTGCACACCGAAACCGAAGTAACTCAAACCCGTCTCCGCCAAGATCGCGCCGCCGACGTTGATGGTTGCATCGATGATCAGGATCGACGACATGTTGGGCAAGAGGTGGCGAAACAGGATGGTCCGAGACGACACGCCCATGAACTCCGCGGCCCGTACGAACTCCCGCTCCTTGAGACTGAGCGTGAGCCCCCGCACGATGCGGGCGGTGATCATCCAACTGAACCCGGCAAGTAACACCACAAAGAGCAGCCAGGTTTTGCCCTGAAACGTCGGACTCAAGATGGCGATGATCAGAAACGACGGCAACACCAACAACAGGTCGACGAACCACATGAGTACGCGGTCCGTCCAGCCGCCGTAGTAGCCCGCCGCTGCCCCAACAATGGCGGCCAAGCCGGTGGAGATGATGGCGGTGAGAAACCCGATCACCAAAGACTTCTGCAAGCCTCGAAGTGTCTGGGCGTAGACGTCGGCGCCGATTTGCGTGGTGCCGAACCAGTGCTGAGCCGACGGCGGCTGAAGGAACGCGTTGTAGTCCTTCTGCGAATAGTTCCACTTGGAAAGGGACGGGCCGAGGAAGGCAAACAGCACCAAGAAAACGATGGCGACCAGGCCGAACAACGCGATCCTTCTACGCCGGAACCGCCGGAGTACGAGTCGACCACGGCTGACGCCCACATCCTCTGTCATGAGGAGCGAACTCGCGGATCGAGGATGGCGACCGCGAGGTCTGCCATCATCCCGGCCACCAAGACGAGGACCGCCGCAAACATGGTGACGGTGGCCACCGCGTTCACGTCGTTCTTGGTGACGGAATCAATGAACCACTCGCCCATTCCGTGCCAACCGAAGATCTTCTCGGTGAAGGTCGCCCCCGTGAGTAAGAGCCCGAACTCATAGGCAAAAAAGGTGGCCATGGGGATCAGCGCCAGCCGGAGCCCGTGGCGGATGATGGCGGTGCGCCGCCGGAGACCTTTGGCCTGGGCCGTGCGAATGAAATCGCTGCCCAACACATCCAGCATGGCGTTTCTTTGGTAGAGGCCGTAGAACGCGATTTGCCCAAGTACCAGGCTCAGTGTGGGCAATATGAAGTGCTGAAAGCGGTCCCAGGTGTGATCCCACCAGCTGCCTTGGAGGCCAGGGGTGAACTCGCCGGTGTAATAAAAGATGGGCGTGCCCGCCCACTTGTTGATGTTCAGCGCGGCCACCTTGAGCAGGACGGCCAGCAAGAACACGGGTATCGCCAACAACACAAATGAACCCAGGGTTGCCCCATAGTCCACGGCGCTGTACTGCTTGATCGCGCTGATGGTGCCGAGTGCAATGCCAAAGAAGCCGCCGAGAACTGACCCCACCAGGAGCAGGCGCAGGCTCACCCCCATGCGCCTCCACATCTCCGATGACACCGGCTGGTTGTCGATTGACTTGCCAAAGTCGCCATGAACAACGCCGCCCGCCCACGTCTTGAACCGAGTGAGCACGGGCGTTTCGTCGTTCAGGTTCAGTGCATCCAACTTGGCGTCCACCGATGACTTTGGCGGCGCCGGATTTCTGCCCTCGAAGTTAGAACGGGGGTTGAGGCTCACCGCAGCAAGGAGGTAGCCCAAGGATGTGGCGACGATGACGAGGATGAGGTAGTTCAGGAACCGCCGCGCCATGAACTTCACCATTGAACCAGCCTACTTCGGGGGAAGTGTCCACGATTATGAGTCAGCGGTATCTGAGCCCGAGGCTTTACGGCAGAACTGACGTCGTCGGCGGCGGGGTTGTACCAGCGCTAAGGGTACCGAGGGCTAGAAGGGTGGGCACTGCTTCCCCAGCGATCGGTCGGGAGAACAAGAAACCCTGGGCCCGGCGACAGCCCATGCGACGCAAGGCTGCGGCTTGCTCCTCGCGGTCGATGCCCTCGGCGATGACGTCGATGCCGAGCGAATGGCCCAGCTTTACGATGGCTTCGAGGAGGACTTGGTCGGTGCTGCCATCCACTGGCTGGGCAAACGCCCGGTCGATCTTCAACACGTCGATGGGCAAGGTCCGCAGATAGCTGAGCGAGGAATACCCGGTACCGAAATCGTCGATGGCCAGGCGGGCGCCTAGATCACGGAGACCAATGAGCCGCTCCAGGTGCTGGGCCGCAATATCCACGGCCACGCTCTCGGTGATCTCGAGCACCAGCAACTGCGGGGGAAACCCGCTGGTGGACAGGATGCGGCGGACATCGGCGACCAGATGGGCATCTTCCAGTTGCCGGCCGGAAAGGTTTACGTGGAGTTCGAGATCAGCGGGAATCTTGCCAGCCACCCGCCAGGCGGCGGCCTGGGTAGCCGAGGATTGCAACACATGCATGCCCAGCCGACTGATGACGCCGGTCTCCTCGGCCATCGAAATGAACGCGGCCGGATGGAGCAATCCACGGACGGGGTGATTCCAACGAACGAGGGCCTCGAGGGCGACGACACGTCCATTCACCAAATCAATGATCGGCTGGTAATGGCAGAAGAACTGGTCTTCGTTGACCGCACGTCGTAGGTCTTGGCCAAGCTCCAGTCGTTCCATCGCGGATACTCGCATAGCACCCTCGAACCGGCGGACCGTGGCCTTGCCCGCCGCCTTGGCGGCATAGAGCGCGGCATCAGCATCGGCGAGCAGGTGGTCGCCATCGGGCCGGTCAGTAGGTTCCGCGACCGCAATGCCAATGCTCGCTCGCGTGAATACCTGGCGCCCGTCCACCGGGAAGGGCACGTCCAGTGCTTCCAAGATGCGCCGGGCAACAATCTCGGGCTGATCGGAGGCCTCGAGCTCCTCGAGCAGAATCCCGAACTCGTCACCACCGAGACGAGCCACCGTGTCGCCGGGTCGAACGCAGCCGCTCAAACGGGCACCGACCGCGATCAGGAGACGGTCCCCGCTCGCGTGACCGAGGCTGTCGTTCACAACCTTGAAATCGTCGAGATCCACGAAGAGGACCCCGGTGTCCTCGCCCGTCCGACGGCTTCGGCTCAACGCGTGCTCCACCCGGTCACCGAAAAGTCGACGGTTAGCCAAGCCGGTCAGCGGATCGTGGAACGCCTGGTGGGTGAGCTGTCCCTCTCGGGTGGTGAGTTCGTCGATCTTTTCCTTCAGCGACGCAGTGAGTTCCTGGTTCTCCCGCACCGTCAGAAGGTGGCGCGCCAGCACCAGCGCGATGATCGCAGCGGTGATGACATCGAGGAAGACATCGCGACCGCCCACGACGAGGAGGCTCACTCGGACGAGCAGCGCCGCGCCGGCCACGGTAATCGGCAACATGGCGCGGCGGAACTCCACTACCTCCGGCCCCCGGGCCCGGGAAATCCATTTCGGATCCGGAGCATGAAGCGGGAAAGCCGTTGCCGCCACCAGCAGAATTAGATAGCCGCCCACCCAGCCCAGATCCGAGGGCGAAACCTGTTGCTCCGTGCCTTTGATTGTCGTCCAGACGAACAGGCTGTCGGCGCTGGCAAGTACGAGTAACGCCGTAGCAATGGTGCCGAGCGGAATGCTCGTTTGGCGCGCCTCGTTACGCATGATCGCCAACAGGACCGACGAAGCCACCACCAACGTCCCGATGGGATAGGCGAGGCTCAGGGCGAAGCTGAACGGGCTATCGCCCCCTGCATCCCAACTCGGTCCCAGGGCAAAGGGCCAACTGATAGCCAGCAGCGCGGTGGCCACGATGAGCCCGTCCAAAATGCCCACCGCCCGGTTCCGAGCCGATGAGCGGCTGGACAGAAAGAAAACGCCGGTGAGCGCAAGCGGAATCGCCGCCAAGTAGCCAACGTCGGCCAACGATGGGAACGGCGCTGCCACCCCGCTTGCGTCGTAGAAGGTCCAGGCCATTTGGCCCAGCGACCATGACAAGGCTGAGCCCGCCAGGAACCGCCATGACCGTTCGTGGTCGCGGTGAACGGCCCGTCGGGACGCACGGAGGCAAGCCAGTGCCGCCAGTGCAGGAGCGAGGCACTGGGCCAGGTTGGAGACCACGACGGCTTGCTCCACCGGTAAAACCAGGGCTTCGAGAAGGGCGAAAACGCCAAGAGCCGACGCGGCGGCGATGGGTGTTCGGTGGCGGGCGAAAAGGGGCATGGTGAGGTGGTGCAGCCGCCGATCGGAAGCTGCATCCCTTGGAATCGGACAATTTGGTCCGAATCCAAGGGAAACCTCAACCGGGTGTCCGGCGCACCCGTCGGTCAAAGAGCTGCCGGTAAATGGCCGGCACCGTCGCCACCGTTCGGGCGAGTGCCCGAGTCTGCGAGTCGGCGTAGATCTCTGCTCGACCGTGGTCGATGCCGTCAACGATCGCGTCCGCCACTTGGCGGGCAGAAATGGGCTTGATCGACCCCGCTATCGCTTTCGTTTGGGCTGGTTTCCACTGCTCTTCCTCGGCCAACATCGGCGTGTCCACGTCTGGTGGGAAGACGCACCCAACGTGGACCCGGTGAGGGGCCAACTCGGTCCGCAACGCCTCGAACAGACCTCGAACGGCGAACTTCGCCGCCCCATAGGCGGAGTAGCCATAGACCCCCACCAGGGCGGCGGCCGATGACACGCCGATGATCGACCCTTGGCCCCGGGCCACCATGGCGGGGGCGACAGCTCGCACCGGCCAAAGGGTGCCGTAGTAGTCGACGTCCATCATCGAACGGAAGATGTCGTCGTCGAGCTCGAGGAACCGGCCGGGCCGCGTGATGCCAGCCGAACACACGAGCACATCGACGGGGCCACGGTCGGCGACAGTCCGTTCCAAGGCCGCGGTGATCGCGGTCTGATCACTGACGTCGGCCGAGACGACGCCCACCACGGCGCCGGGGCTAGCAGCGCGAATGCGGTCTGCGGCTTGGTTAAGTCGGTGGGCATCGCGGGCGATGATGGTGACCTTGGCCCGGCGCTCGGCGGCGACGAGGGCGACCGCCTCGCCGATACCGCTTGATCCGCCCGTGATGACGACGTGTGCCCCGTTCCAGTCCATGGCGCATCGTGGCACGTCCGCCCCGCGGCAACTATTGCCTGCGCAATAGACGTACCTATTATGAGCGAGAAACCGTACAAGTAGGGCATGGACGTCGGAGTAACCGAGTTGCGGTCAGATCTGAAGCGCTACCTAGAGCTAGCGCGGACCGGCGCTGACGTAATGGTCACCGATCACGGCATTCCGGTCGCCAGCCCCAGCTAAGCGTCTGATTCAGCTGAAGGGGATGATCCCGGCCACGTCGAGCAGCATGATCATGCCGTCGCCGGGCTGGCCCGTGGCCGCCGCTCCCTTGATGGCGGCACAGGCGGCATCAACCTCTTCGTCGTCCACCAGGACATCGATCAACAACTTGTGGCGTACGGCCATGATACTCCTATGTCAATACGGCGAGGTCGTTGACGATGATCGGGTGGAGGCGTCGGGCGAGGTAGCGCTTAAGGCAGCGGACGATTTCTCGGTGTGAGAGGCCTTCGGCTTTGCGTCGATCGGCGTAGGCGCGGGTTTCG
>JANXNS010000067.1 GCA_025353965.1 Aquihabitans sp. | reverse complement strand
TTCATCACGATGGGGGTGACCCACGCGTCGTGGGCGCCTGCGTCGAGGAGTGCCCTGATGGTGTGGGCCAGGATCTCGCCGGTGACATCGTCGACGTTGGCCTCGAGGAGCACGACGGGCTGGCCCTCGACCGGCTGCCTGGCGGCAGGCTCGCCGATCACCACCTGGGTGAGGTTGGGCCGGCCGTCGAGTTCCCGTGAGCCGGCACCAAAGCCAGCGGCCACGATGGTCATGGGGGGGAGTGCGCCGAAGCTGGTGGCCAGTCCGGCCATGAGCGCGGCGCCGGTTGGCGTGGTGAGTTCGAGGCTGAGGTCCAGGCCTTTGGTGGGGACGCCTCGGAGCAGTTCCACCACGGCCGGCGCCGGGTTCGGGATGATGCCGTGGGCGGCACGCACCATGCCCAGGCCCACCGCTATTGGCGAGCATGAGATGGTGTCGACCTCGAGAAGTTCGAGCGCGGCGCAGGTGCCGACGACATCCACGATGGCGTCTATGCCGCCGACTTCATGGAAGTGAACCTGGTCTGGCGGACGGCGGTGGAGCCGGCCCTCAGCCTCGGCCAACGCGCTGAATACGGCGTGGGCGCGGGCTTCTACGCGGGGTGGCAAGCGGGCTTCCGCCACCAAGCCTTGGATGTGAGCCGCCGTCCGCACCACGGTGCTGTCCTTGGCGCGGACGTGAATCTTGGTTCCGGCAATCCCGCCTCGGAGCACCGGTTCTGCTTCGGCCGCCCAGCCGCTCACCGGGAGGTGTTCGAGCATCACGAGCACGTCGTCGAAGTTCGCACCGGCATCTATCAGGGCCCCGAGCGCCATGTCTCCTGCGACGCCGGAGAAGCAGTGGAACCAGGCAATGGTCACGGGGCCGTCTGATGTTGGTCGGTGGGGTCCGCAGTGAGCCGACGGCCCGGCGTAAAGAACTGACGGGCCACAACACATGCCGCGCCGTACCCATTATCGATACCGACGACGGAGATACCGGCCGCGCAGGTGGCGAGCATACCGAGAAGGGCAGTAATGCCTTCCAGGCCAGCGCCGTAACCAACGCTGGTAGGGACGGCGATGACGGGGGCGCCGGTAAGGCCGCCGACCACACTGGCCAGCGCGCCTTCCATCCCGGCGATGACCACGACGGCATCGGCGTCGAGGAGGGCGTCGGCGTGCTCGAGGAGACGGTGGATGCCGGCCACCCCCACGTCGGTGAGGCGAACTGGCGAAAAGCCGTGAGCGGTGAGGGTGGCCGCGCACTCGTCCGCCACGGGGAGGTCGGCCGTGCCTGCGGTGAGAAGTAGGACCTGTTCGGTTCGGGCGGGGGCAGCCCGCCACACCATGGTTGTGCCCACCACGGTTGCGTCGGGGTTGTCGTCTTGCGCGGCGCGGATTTGCTCGGCTGAGGCTCGGGTGAGCACGACGGGCGCGTCGTCTGACCGGGCCAGAAGTTCGGCCACGATGGCGGCGGCCTGGTCCGGGGTTTTCCCCGGGCCATAGACCGCCTCAGCCATGCCTTGGCGGAGGTGACGGTGATGATCGACCCGGGCAAACCCCAAATCGGCGTAGGGGAGGTGGCGGAGCGCCGCCAGCGCGTCGTCGGGTCGGGTAGCCCCGGACCGCACGTCTTCGAGTAGGTGCCGCAGGGCTGCTTCGTCCACCCCCCTATCCTGCACGGTCGTGAACGACAAGGCACCGCCGAACCATCTGCCCACCGATTCCCCGGCCCTTCGGGTGGGGTTTCTCGGTCCGCGCGGCACCTTCACCGAACAGGCGCTGCTTACCCAGCCGGACCTGGCGTTGGCGGAACTGGTGCCCTACCCAACGATGGCAGATGTCTTGAGGGCCGCAGAGCTGGGCGAGCTGGATCTTGGGTTCGTAGCCATTGAGAACTCTATTGAGGGCACGGTCAACGTCACGTCCGACACGCTTGCGTTCGACGTGGATGTGCTCATCCAGCGGGAGGTAGTGATCCCGATCCAGCAGCACCTCATGGCCGTTGCGGGGGCAACGCTCGCCGGTATTGCGCGGGTGGCGTCCATCCCCCATGCCACCGCCCAGTGCCGTCGGTTCCTTTTCGAGAACTTGCCCAAGGTGGTGACGCAGGCGGCCAACTCCACTGCCGAGGCCGCGCAACTGGTGGCCGAGGCTGGCGACCCGACCGTCGCTGCTATCGGCAATGAGCTAGCCGCGGGCCTCTACGGGCTCGAGATCTTGGCCCGCGATATTGAGGATCACCCCGAGAACCAGACCCGGTTTGTTGCGGTGAAGCCTCACGTTGTCCCCCCGCCGACTGGTCACGACAAGACCTCGATCGTGGTGGCCCAACGCCACGACCGGCCCGGCAGTTTGGTGGCCATCCTCCAGGAGTTCGCGGCTCGAAGGATCAACCTCACCAAGCTGGAATCGCGCCCAACCAAAAAAGGCCTGGGCGACTACTGCTTTCTGCTGGACCTAGAAGGCCACGTGGCCGACGATGTGGTGGCGGACTGCCTCAAGGCCCTGCGAACCAAGCATGGCGACGTGAAGTTCTTGGGCTCCTACCCGTCGGCTATGGCCGACGGTGCAGCGCTCCGACAAGACGTGGACGCAGCGTCGAAGGCCGCCGACGAGTGGCTGGCAGAGATCCGCGGCCGCATCGGTCGCTGAGTCAGCGCAGGGCTCAGCGCACACGCTGCGTAGTTCGCCGTCATGCCCCATGGCCAATTCCTGTAGTCATGTGACCTTTGGCCCTTGGCGGGTTCTCTGGGTGGGCGCATGCTGGGGCGATGATGAACTGGAACGGTAACTTTGGTTCGGGTAGCTGGGTCGTGATGTCCTTGATGATGCTGGCGGTGTGGGGCATCGTGGCTTGGGTGGTGGTCGCTGCGATGCGGGCGCGTCGGTCCGAAGCGCCTCCCTCGGCCCGGGAGGTGATCGAGGGGCGATTGGCTCGTGGGGAAATCACCGTCGCGGAGTATGAGGCGTTGGACCGGGCGCTGCAGTCGGGCCATCAGGTCGTGCCAGAGGAACCACGGCACGACGGACTGACGGCATGAAGCACCTCCGACTCACCGCCATCGCCGCCGCGCTCACCATGTCGATCGCCGCCTGCGGCAGCGACAAACCCGCCAACACCACCAGCGCGCCCAGCAAGGCCACGACCTTCGTGCTCGATGAGTGGTCCATAGTTCCCCCCAAGGGAGACCTCCTAGCCGGGAAGGTGGCGATCTCCGCTAGCAACAACGGCAAGGAACCCCACGAGTTGGTCATCGTCCGCGCCGCCGACGCTGCCTCCCTCCCGACGAAGGCGGACGGGTCGGTCAACGAGGACAAGATCCCCGAGGCGAAGAAGGCCGGAGAGATCGCTGATCTCGCCGCAGGCAAAACCAAGACCAAGACCCTCAACCTCCCGGCAGGGGACTACATCGCTTTCTGCAACATCGTCGAGGGCAAGGGCAACGGCGGCATGGGATCGGGCGGCATGAACGACGGCTCAGGCATGGGCATGGGCAGCGGCACCGGGATGCACCACGTCCACTTCAAGCTCGGCATGGTCAACTACTTCACCGTCGCCTGACCGGCAGTCCGTCACGATGTCGTAGGTCCGGTGGCGCATCGTCTTGGCGCGTCGCCTTCCACCGGGCCTCGCCAAAGACCCAGCCGTTGTTCTCAGTGGAGATGGTGGTGATGGGCGTCCGAAACATGGGGGTGGGCATGGCGGGTCGGGTCGTGGATGTGCTGGTGGCTGTGTTCGCCGACCGGCTCGTTGTGGTGGTGGTCGTGGTGGCCGTCGTCGTGGCGGTGGAGATGATCGTGATCCAGCGGGACATGGTGGTGGGCATGGCTATGGCGTTCGGTGACGAGGAGGTACACGCCAAGGACCATGACCGCCATGGCGATTCCCTCTCGCGGGCGAATCGTCTCGTTGAGGACCACCACGGCGGTCATCACGCCGAACAGTGGTGCGGTGGCGAAGTAGGCGGCTTCGCGAGCGGCGCCGACGAAGCGGAGGGCGTAAGCGTCGAGGAGCACGCTCAGCCCGTACGCCGCCCCACCGAGAAGCACTGCCGCGACGATGGTCGACAGGGGTGGGCGGGCCACACCCAGAGTGATCGCCACGGTCAGGTTGACAGCCCCGGCGACCGTGGCCTTGACGCGGACGATTGCGAATGGATCGCGACCGCTTAGGCGTTGGGTGAGGTTGTTGTCGATGGCCCAGCACAGGCATGCCAATGCAATGCACGCAATGCCGATCCAGTCGGCGCGTGATTCGCCGCCCCCAAGCGCCAGCACTGCCGAGGCCGCAACGACCGCGGCTCCTCCGGCGGCGCCTCGTCGGTCGAGGTGTTCGCCGAACAGCGCCAAGGCAAGGGCCATGGTGAACACGGCCTCCAGATTGAGAAGCAGTGATCCAGCGACGCCCGTCACCCGTTCGAGACCGACCAAAAGCATCACTGGGGCGATGACTCCACCGAACACGGTCACCGCGAGCATCGTGGGAGCATCGCTCCGCCGAAGCCGCGCCTCCTTCGGGCTCGACCGGACCACCATCGCAGCACTCAGGACGACTGCGGCACTGGCATAGAGCAGACCGGCGAGCAGTTGCGGGCGTACATCGCCGACAAGGTGCTTGGCCAGCGGCGTGGAGACCCCGAACAGTGCCGCGGCGCTGATGCCGAAGAACGCACCACGACCGGATCTGACCACATCGGAAGTCTGACCGATCGGAGCGGCTTTACGGGGGAGCCGCTACGACGACGACAGCGGCCGGTCCGTCGGTCGTAACCTTCGCCCCGTGACAACCGTGGGTGCAGACGTGGTGCCAGACCTGCTCGAGGTGATGGTGCCGGTGGGTGGCCGGGTGTTGGTGTTCGGAGGCCTCCATTTGGCGTCCGCTACCCAATCCTCGTCCGAGCAGGTGGTGGCAGAGGTAGCGCGAGCCATCGGTGCCGCGACCGGGCCCGGTGTGGTCGTGGTAGCGGGCGACCTGTTCGACTTGGCGCTCGGCACCCAAACCGAGGTCGAAGGCGCGCTGCGGGCCTACCCGAGGCTCCGAGATGCCTTGGCCGCGTATGCGGCCGGGCCGGGGCGCTCGGTGGTGGTCCTGCCCGGGAGCCAAGACGCGTGCTTGGCCTGGAGCGATCGGGCCCGCCGCATCGTGGAAGCCCAACTCGGGGCCCGCGTTTCCCTCTCCGTCGACCTTCTGGTGGCCACTGGCGCGGGCGAGCGAAGGGTGCGGGTGGAACCGGGCCACCAGCTCGACCCGGCCCACGCCTTCACCGACCCGAGGAACGGGGGGGAATCTCCGGTCGGGCAACATCTCGCCCGCGAGATCTTCCCGGTGGTCGACCGGGCCGGGGCTGGCTGGCTGGCTGGCGTGGAGCGGTTGGCCGACCCGCTCGAGGTTGGGGCGTTCATCCGTTCTCGGCTCCTCTATCGCCGTATCGTGAGGCGCGCCGCCCTCTTCTTTGCCCCGTTCGTGGTGGCGGCCCTTGCCGCTCTCGTGGGGTCGGCCACGGGCGGACCGGGTCTGGGCGTCTGGGGGCGTGCCGCGGTGATTGGGCTCGCCACCGGTGGGCTGGGTCTGTTCGGCGTGGTGGTGGGCGGGGCCTGGTGGGGGTGGGCCATCCATCGACCATTGGCGGGGGTGCGCCGGGGGGTGGCCGCCGCAGTGGGTGGCGGGACGCCCCGAACCGGTGCTGCCCTGACCGACCATGTCGATCGCAACGGTGCACCGCGGACTCGGGCTGCCGAACTGGTGGGCGATGGCTGGTCGGGGTTCGTATCCGGCCACACCGAGCTCCCGGAACTCGTCGATCTCGCCGGCGGGTTCTACGCCAACATTGGCTGCGGTGGTGAAGTGGTGGAGCGTCGGGTGGGGCGCGGCGGCTTGCCCGACGTCTATGCGGTGGGTCGCCGGCTCTCGTGGCTTGAATTGGCGGCCGGTCCCGATCTGTCGGCCCAGTTGCGCTGGGGGCGCCAGGCCCTGCCATCCACGACCGGCCTCGAGCGGCTGCTGTCGCATCCGGTGGCCACGGGCACGCCCCGGCCGTCGGTGGTGGCCTCGTGGCCGGACGGGGCCGACTGGCCGGAACTGGGCGACGATGGCGTGGCCCGGCGCAGCCGAGTCCGCCGACAGGTGGCCGCCCTGTTACTGCTGTGCGGGCTGGTGGACCTGGTGTCGGCCATCACGGGGCCGTTCCGCCAGAACCTCGACGTGCTGGCCAATGTCCTGCCAATTGAGGTTCCGCAGGTGGCATCGGTGCTCGTGGTCTTGGCGGGCATCTCCCTGCTGCTGCTGGGCAGGGGGGTCCGGCGTGGCCAACGCCACGCCTGGGCGCTGGCAATGGTGGTGCTCTCGGCCTCTGCGGTGCTTCACCTCGTCAAGGGGCTCGACGTGGCCGAGGCCGCAGTGACCATCAGCGCCACGCTGTATCTCGCCGCCAACCGTCGACACTTCCGAGCCCGGATCGACGAGCAGTCGGCCCGCCGAGGCCTGCTCACGCTTCTCGTCGGGGGGCTGGTGGCCATGGGCGCCGGGCTGGTGGCAGTCCTCACCTTGAGCGGGGATGCTCGGCCACCGTTCGGCTCGGCGGTGCTCGCCGTGGCCGAGCGCCTGGTGGGGGTGTCGACCATTGCGTTGCCCAGCCGGGCCGATCATTTCCTCCGGCCCACACTCCTAGCCACGTCGATCGGTCTGGCCGTGGCCGCCGGGTGGTTGCTGTTCCGTCCGGTGCTGGCTCGCAGCCTCGACGATCGGCCGCCCGAGGCCATCGAGCATGCCCGCCGGATTGTGGAACGCTCGGCGGGCGACACCCTCGCCTACTTCGCCCTCCGCGACGACAAGCGCTTCTTCTTCCGGGGCGAATCGATGGTGGCCTACGCCGTGGTGAAGGGGGTTGCTTTGGTGTCGCCTGACCCGCTCGGCCCGGCAGCCGAACGGCGAGAGGTGTGGGCGGCGTTTCGGGCCTTTGCCGACGAGCACGGCTGGCCGGTGGCGGTCATGGGAGCGGGCACCGACTGGCTTCCCATGTATCGGGCGTCAGGGATGCGTGACCTCTACGTGGGCGACGAGGCGGTGGTCGACGTTCGGCGGTTCGATCTGGCCGGGGGAAGAAACAAGGGCCTCCGCCAGGCCGTCAACCGGGTAGCCAAGCGCGGGTATCGCACCGAGTTCCATGACCCCGCTCGTGTGCCCGAGGAGCTAGAGGTCAAGCTCCGCAGGCTCATGGCCGGGAGTCGCCGTGGTGAGGTGGAGCGGGGCTTCTCCATGACGCTGGGCCGCATCTTCGAACCGGAGGACGAAGGGCTGCTGCTCGCTGTCTGCTTCGGGCCGGACGACGAGCCGGTGGCGTTATGCCAGTACGTGCCCGCGCCGGCGGTCGACGGCTACTCCCTCGACCTCATGCGGCGATCCGAGGGCGAGCACCCGAATGGGCTCACCGACTTCCTGGTAGTGGAGACCATCGCCCACCTCCGCTCGCTGGGACGCGTGGGTCTCGGGCTCAACTTCTCCGTGATGCGCGGCGTGCTGGCCGGCGAGCGGGGCGACACATCCTTCACCCGTCTCCAGGGTTGGTTCCTCGGTCGCATGGGCGACGGCATGCAGATCGAGTCGCTGTGGCGCTTCAACGCCAAGTTCGATCCGGATTGGGAGCCCCGCTACGCGGTGTACGACGCGCCCGAGCACTTCCTCACCGCCGCGTTAGCGGTGGCCGAGGCGGAATCGTTCTGGGAGCTCCCCGTGATCGGACGGTTCTTCCGGCCCGCGGCCACACCTGCCGCGTTGCCCGCCGCGCCGGACTCGCACGGCTCCGCCGATCCTGAGCCGGTCGTCGCCTTCGCCGACGGCGACGACCCCCCGCACCTGGCCCCCGTCGCCGACGATCCGGCGACGCCCGACGTACCGCCCACCCCGGGTCAAGTGGCCTGAACTCCGGTGCACTGAAGCGGCTGAGCGGAGATCGCACTCGACTAACCGGTCAAGCTGGTCCGGCTGAGGATAGGAGGTCTGCCGGGCCGCTTGAGGCGTCGGATATCTGGCTCGGATTCTGGATTGAGGAGTTTCCATCATTCGATGGCCATCGAAGGCAACACCGCTCGTTCTGCAGCAGGTTGCTGAGCTGCATGGTCGATTCGAGGTTGGGAAGGTGCCTTTTACGTCCCCTCGTTGCTGTGTGGCCATAGGTATCGACTACGATACATCTCTATGAGGTTCGCTGATCTTCTTCAATCGGTCCGCCACGCGGCCGATCTGACGCAGGCTGAGCTGGGCGCGCGTGCGCACGTCGCCCGACCCAACGTCGCCGCCTACGAGGCGGGCCGGCGGGAGCCACTCTTCGAATCGGCGGTGAGCCTGTTGGGCGCGGCGGGTGCGGAGATCGTTGTCGAGCCGCCTGTCATGTGGTCCTGGACGGACGGTCTCCGCCCCTATGCGGTGCCATCGAGGCTCTGGCGACTGGCACCGGAGGTCGCGCTACGCCGGTTCGCACCGGGCCTCACGCTCTGGTGGAGCGGGCCGCCGCGCACCTTCGACATGTCACAACGTGCCGAGCGCTGTCGTCTGTACGAGATCGTGCTTCGAGAGGGTCTTCCTGCTGACATCGAGGACGTCGTCGACGGTGTCTTGCTCTGCGAAGCATGGGGCGACCTCGTTCTGCCTCGCGGACTAGCGGCAGCGTGGGCGCCACTCGTCCACTTCGGGCCGGCAGCGTCGGTACGAGTTGCGTCGTGAGCGGGTTCAGCGACGCCCAACTCGCCGTCGCTCGCATCCTCTTCGGTCTGCCCGAGGCACATGGCTTCGCGTTGGCCGGAGGGTCGGCACTCATCGCCCTCGGCGCGATCGATCGGGCAACTCGGGACATCGACGCGTTCGTCGCGGCCAGGCCCGAGACCCCACCGGGCGACGTCGGCCCACTCGTCGCGGCGCTGCACAGTCGGTTGCTCACCGGGGGCTGGGCCGTCACGGTCGATCGTGAGCTCGTCACGTTCGCTCGGATAGTGGCGCGGAAAGGTGGCGATGCAGTGGAGGTGGATCTGGCGGTCGATTCGCCGCCACTGTTCCCGCTCGAGGTCGTGGAGGGTCTTCCCGTCCTGTCTGGCCAGGACCTCGCCGCTCGTAAGGTGCTGGCCATCCTCGACCGCGCCGAAGGTCGCGACTTCACCGATCTCCATGCACTCGCGGACCGGTACCCCCAGGCGGCGTGCATCCGATGGGCACAGGAACTCGACGCTGGCGTCCGAACGGCCGACATCGCCAGAGCGTTCACCAAGCTGGAGCGTCTCGACGACGCCGAACTCCCCTGCCCGACAAGGGCAGCGCCGGCACTCAGGATGTGGTTCGAGCGATGGTCGACCGGTCTGCTCGCCGACGGGCACTAACCGCTGTGGTTCGAATCTGGTCAGGTCGTTGTGGTATCCACAACATTGGCGGAAGTCTTGCATCTGCTTTCGAACCCCAGCCCGGCTCTCATTCGCCTCCGGGAGTGATCGGGGCTTCCGCTGGTTGGGCCACTCGTCAGCATCACGTCCGTCAGGCAAGGGTTGGGACGGCCCCAAGCTTCTCGGGCGTGGTTCTGGTGTGGCCCAGATGCTCGCTGAACCGGCGTGAACCGTGTGGTGGAGCCGAATCTTCTGGGGGTCTGCTTGAGGTGGCTCCTACGCTTTCCGCATGGTGAAGCATCTCCTGACCGAATCGCACCGGTTCATCGGTCGATGGCATGTCCTGGGGCATGAGCATGAAGCTCTCCCGGGAGAGCTGACCTACGACCCAGAAATGGGACTACGGCTTGAAGTCGTCGGACTGTTCGGCGGCTTTCCGGGGAGCATGCGCGAGGGTGACCCTTATGAGCGGCACCCTGTAATTCTCGGCTCGACGTCCAAACACCAGATCACGCTGTTCAATTGTGCGCAGGTCAACCAGCAGATCAATATCCCCGGAGTCGGTTCGACGACATTTCGGGCCGTCTTTGCCGTTGTCGGCACTCAGGCGGACGGTGCGGATCTGCCGACAGTCGACGAGATGGTCGTGCGCATCCCGCTGCTCGATGCGTGGCACCCTGTGTCTGGTCTCGGCATGCAGATGACGCAGACGCCCGAGATGCGTCTTGAGGAGTACGCCACCTCGTACACGCCCCCGTCGACAATCGAGGCCGACTTGCCATGGGGTCAGATCAGGATCGTTCCAGCCGCAAACTTCCACCATTCCAACTCCACGGTGGATCGGACGGCGAGCATCACTGAGTGGCTGGATGTCTCCATCGTGCTGACTGCCGAGGAGTCCATCGACGTCATCCTAAACGAACGGATCAGCCCGCTCGTTGACCTAGCGACACTGCTGACCTCGTACCCCGCGCAGATCACGTATCTCGGTTTGCAGGCCCAGGTTGTCGGCCTCGACGATGAGCCCATAGGGATGCGAGAGACCATGGACGTTCTGTTTCAGCCGAGCTTCGCCGGCACGCCCGCTCCTGCGAAGGTGGACGAGGGTCGCTTCTTGCTGCCCCCGAACGCGGACGACTGTCCAAAGACCGAGGAACTTCTCACTCGCTGGTTTGCGTGTCGTGATCGTCTCAAGCGTTCCATGGACATGCTGTTTGGCATGGAGCGAAGTCCCCGTGGCACCTACACGGAGGTGCGCTTTCTTACCCTCTGCCACGCCGCAGAGGCGATGCACCGCGACCAACCGCTTCCACAAGAGCGTTGGAGCAAGCAGGAGTACAAGGTGCTCCAGGCCTCTGCCCTGGGTGCGGTTGCGGACGAGGAGGCGAAGGCGTTCCTAAAGGAGCAGCTCAAGTACGCCAAGGACCTGACGCTTCGGGATCGGCTTCGGGCACTCCGCGACATGGCGCTGGAGGCAGATGCCGATCCGCCGGTCATCTCCGACGCCGTGCTCGCTCGGATTGTGAAGGCCCGGAACAACCTCACCCACAGCTCGACGAAGGACCTGGCTCGGATTGAGGACTCGCCCGACCTGTACTACCTGGCGCAGTACGTCGTCTGGCTGATGCGGGCCTGTTTCCTCATTGAGCTCGGCCTCACTCGAGAGCAGGTCACTGCTCGCGTGCGAGCGAGCGACCAGTTCCGATGGCTGCAGAAGTCGTTTACGGTGGACGACGCTTGATCGAGAACCTTGCTTACGGGGTTGAGCCCCGTAAGCAAGGTGGAGAGGTGGGACAACGTTCGAACCTGAACGCCTGGGATCAGGTCGCGAAGATCCTTAAGAGCAGGGAGCTGCGCGGCTAGACGGCCGGGCTGTGCTGAACTTCCAATGGCCTGCGCCACCGCCACCCGTCGAAGCGGTCGGCGTCGGCATGGCACTCGTTGTAGACGTTCTGCAGGTCTACACCGGTCATTCGAGCGATCATGACCGTCAGCGTGAGTTCGAAGTCGCTCTCGAAATCATTGAGCGGCACCTCACACTTGAAGCGCGACGTGGCAACGACGACAGTTCCTGCGTCGGGCAGGTAGCGAACGGTCCACTCGCGCCCGAGCCCGGAGGCTTCCTTGAGGATCCTCCCGAGGATCCGGAACTCCTGGTCATCTGGATCGTCCATCGGTGTCCCTTCCGTCTCGGCCCGCCTGCTGCGAGCTGGACGGCGTCGTGAGTCACACTAGTCGCTGGACCCCTAGCGGGCGAGGGACCAACCGATCAAATCGAGGGCGCCGACTCCGATGATGCCACTTGAGGCTGATCGAGACTCAAGAGCGTGCAGTTCGCGACGGCCGCATGGCCAAGGCCGAGCCACTCGAGAACGTCGTCTAGTAGCTCGCTTGCGTCTGCTTCGGCATCTTCAGGGCGTTCGCCGCGGAGCGCATACGTCAACCCGAGACGCTCGGACTGATGATCGATGGCGCAAACTCGATCCAATTTCCGCATGAGGTGCCGGCCAACGTTCGGATGCTGGTCGACACCCACCGGCCAATCAAGCTGGACGTATGCCGCCCAGTGGCCTACGTCGTGAACCGGGCGGCGGACCGACGGCTGGGGGGCTGCGCTCATGGCGACATCCATCTCAGCCTCGGTTGGGTCGGCGGCAAGGGCTTCCGGTGCCGGCACAAGTGACAGTCGGCGGTTGCTGTCCGGGGGTCCCTCAGACACGAGGCGCTCCCGGAACGTCAGCCAGTCTCACGCACCTGCTTCCGCGTTGCAAGTAGGACCGTAACACCAAATGACACCAACGTAGTTCCATCGGTGGTATTATGCGCTGGTCGGCGAGCCTTGGCAATCCCTCGTGATACTCGCTCAGTATCAAATGGTCTGCTGCACGGCAGGGGGTATCACCTAACCTCGGGGTGTGATGGACCCCGAGCCATGGGACGCACACCGCCTACGGGACGCCATGGCAGTGCGCGGCCATGGTCCGACGAACTGTGCATCTGAGGTCCATGAGATCGATCCCGAGTGCCGTCCGAACAAGGGCTCAGTCATCGGCTGGTGCAGCGGGAAGCATCGACCGGGGCCCAGGAACCGACGAGCTCTTGAGCAGTACATCGCTGACGCTTCGCCACCAGGCCGACCCGGTCCAGGTGATCCCGAGGCTGACCAGACGTCGGAGGCCGAGACGTTCGACCGCCTAGTGGAGTCGTTCACCGCCGAGGACGAGTTGAAGGGGCGTCAAGCAGCGTTCATTGACGCCCTGATCCAGAATTTGGCCAGCGGGGAGTTCAACGAGCACTACACAGCAAGCCGAGAGCAGGTCGCGCGCGCCATCGGGCTTGGGAGCACCCTTTAGGGCCCGGCGCTCGTCTCCCCACGGACACTTCGGTACCTTGTCCGTGGAGCCCCGCCTGCCTGAGGGATCCGCCGCCTGACGGACGTGGCGGGGCTCCACCTCAAGTCAGCAGATCGGGCGCTGCAGTGCAACGAGGAGTCAGTCACGGCACCCCCCTGATCATCGCTCTTTCGAGCACCGTGGACCGGAACGCCCTAGCCGTCTTGGATCTACTTAGGTGTGTCGTTCATGATCCGCTCGAGTGACACCCACGGCCATGGTGCTCGCGACCAAGGTGCACCCAATCGAACAGCCTCCACGAGGAACTCGGAGGGGCGGCGAAGCTTGAGGCCACACGCTGCTTCGACCTCACGGCTGCGGTTGCGCAGCTGCCGATCGTTCGTGAGGATGTAGCTGCAACCGAGCCCGACCGCGTCGGCGACGTGTCGGGCGTCGCCCGTCTTGATACCCAGCGAGTAGCAGACCCCGAGATCGGGCGTGAGAGCGGGGTCTGGGACGCGATACTCATCGGGCTGCTCCTCACGCACGAGGACGTCGAGAGCGGTTCGATGCAGGGCTGCATCGTCTGCTGCCCGTGCCACCTCCGCATACAGGTAATCCGAGAAGGTGTAGAGCGTTGACCGCCACGACGGAGCAAGGGCGAACAGCCAGTAGACGGCCCAGGCCTCGGCCTCCAGCTTGGAATGCATCGCCCCGAAGCGTGGTGGGGGATCCTGCGCCTCTGCGGCGTCGACGTGGTCAGAAGTGGCGAAGGCAGCCTGCACCAGATCGACGATGTTGGTATCGAGGGAGATGAGCGGCACCCACACATGGTCGCACCTGGAATCCCGGACCCACTTGCGCGTTCGCCTATGCATCAGGTTTCCGGATGGGCGCCGCCACGCCAGGGGTGACCACCTCCTCGGCCTGGATCCCTGCGATCACGGATCAACTCGACCTCCTGGCCGCCTCCCGGTCGCGCGATCGCGCCAGAGGGGCGAGCCTCGTTAGAGGTCCCAGTCAGCGTCGCCGTCGATGCCGCACGCCCCGCTCTGATGCGCCATCATCACTCAAATGCCCAGGTCAGGGCCCACTGTCACTGGCCCTGGGTATCTTACGAACGCTTGTTCGGGTGCGAAGAGATCGCACCTGTCACCCGCTAGTGCCATCCCGGATGAAAGTCAACCTCAACGTTAGGATTGAAACACATGTCGACGATGAAGGCGCGCGTGTCCGCAGACCTCGCTGTTCCGGCAGGTCAGAGCCCTTTTCTGGCAGCTGATGAGCGAAAGCTCAAGACGCTCCACGCGTGCGAGCTGCCCTTCATCCAGCCGCTCGTCGGCTCGGCCCAGAACCTACCGTTGCCGGACGACGCAGTCGATCTAGTCGTCACCTCCCCGCCTTACTGGCGTAAGCGGGACTACGACGTCGATGGTCAGCTCGGGCAGGAGTCGACGCCGGCGGGCTACGTCGGCTCGATGATGGAGTGCCTAGCAGAGTGGAAGCGGGTCCTTCGCCCGACTGGTTCAGTCTTCCTGAACGTCGGCGACTCCTTCCACCGCCGCTCACTCGCCGGGATCCCGGGACGCCTTGAGGCGGCAGCGCACGACGAGGGCTGGCTGATCCGCAACCGGATCATCTGGACGAAGGAGCGCGGCATGCCGGAGCCCGCTCGCAACCGTCTGGCTGGGCGTCACGAGTACGTGATCCACCTGGTACCGAGCGACGACTACTACTACGACCTGTTCCAGTACAGCAATGAGTTCGGCAACGGCTCGAACCCGGGCGATGTATGGGCGATTAACCCTGAGCGGAACATGGGCAAGCACCTGGCACCGTTCCCGTCCGAACTGGTCAAGCGAGCGGTGATGCTCGGCTGCCCCGAGGCCGTCTGCCGCGAATGCGGACAGCCCTGGCGACGGGTGGTCGAGCGCACTGGTCAACTGAATCCCGATCGTGTGCAGGCGCGTCGGGCGATGGAACTGTTCGAAGAGGGTGGACTGACGGACGCTCACCTTGCAGCGATCCGAGCTACCGGGGTGTCGGATGCGGGCAAGGCTCTCCGCACCCAGACCGGAACTGGCCGCAACTCCAAAGAAGTCCAGGAGCTTGCCGCCGAAGCCAAGGAAGTCCTCGGTGGATACTTCCGCGAGTTCACGTTCGCTCAGCAAGCCGAGGTCGGCTGGGACACCTGCGGACACGCTGGCACTCCGCAACCTGGCGTAGTCCTCGACCCCTTCCTGGGAACCGGTACGACCCTGCGAGCGGCTCACTCTCTGGGCCGCAGTGCAATCGGCGTCGACCTCAAGCCGCACTGGACCTAGTGTCACGGCCGCATGTCGGCCGCAGAAACACCTGAGTCCATCTACGTCGTACCGGTCGCGCGAGTCGCACAGTCGGTCGACTTTCTGCTGAACCGCAACATCCATGTGTGGTTCATCGCCTACCTCCACCTGCGCCGGCAGGCATCGCTTCAAGGCACGACCGTGGGCGTCCGGCCGGACTGGGCCGAGTTGAGCGAGACGATGTTCGTTCCCGGTGGACCACCGAAGAAGCCCCACCTCCGACCCTTCTGGTCGGGAACGCACGGTGCTGGGCAGGAGTGGCTGAACGCCAATCTCGCCGGGAGCTACGCACCCAGCTCGATCCGCAACGTTGCCTTCAAGGTGCTGGACGTGGACTCCCAGCGGCGCTTCGTCTTCAAGGAAGGTCATCCGGTCCTCGCATTGGAGAACTTCCTGAATGGCCAGCGCGTGCCCGTCCTGCCGTTGGCCTCGTACCTGTTTCGTGACCGCGGGATCATCACTCCGGCCGCGTCGGATACGGACCTGGTCAGAGTCTTCCGCCGCGAGTACGGCTACCGAGACCGTGACGAGGAGGAGTTCCACACCCTCTACGACGACCAGTGGGACGATGACGGACCGGGCACCTGGTTGGAGCCGTGGTTCGAGCCATATAGCGAGCCGGATGTGGTCCCGGTGGAGGAGCTCCAGTGAGCCTCTTCAGCACCGACCCTGACGAGTTTCCTCGCCTCACCGATGGCCGCGTCAGACAGCTCACCGCATCCCAGCTCGGAGTTGCCCCTGAGCCCCAGCCGGTCGGGGAGCCCCCGCCCGAGGAGGACGTCGCCGAGCCTGCGATTGATCCGTTCGTCAACATTGAGCCCTTGGCCGACGACGACCCCAACCTTGCTGAGGTGAAGCTGCTCCTCCAGCGCTTCGGCGGCGTGATCTTCACCGGGCCTCCGGGGACCAGCAAGAGCTGGTACGCGGCTCGGATCGGTGTCCATCTGGCGGATCGCGATCCTGAACGGATCCGCTTCGTGCAGTTCCACCCATCCTACCAGTACGAGGATTTCGTCCAGGGCTTCGTGCCTCGGCAGGACGGCTCGGGCTTCAGCCTGGAAGACAAGCACCTGCTGGATATGTGCGAGGTGGCCAACCGACCAGAGAACAAGGATCTACCGGTTGTGATCGTCATCGACGAACTCAGCCGCGGTGAACCCGGCCGGATCTTTGGCGAGGCGTTGACCTACGTCGAGCGCAGTAAGCGAGGCCTTCTGTTCAACCTGGCGTCGGGCGACAAGGTGTCGATCCCTGACAACCTCGTCTTCCTCGCCACGATGAACCCGCAGGACCGCGGCGTCGATGAGGTCGACGGGGCATTCGAACGCCGCTTCGCCAAGATCCGAATGGATCCCGAAGTGGAGCAAGTGAGCCTGTTCCTGACGAATGCAGGCATGACAGATGCACTCCGTCTCCGGGTCGAGGTCTTCTTCCGAGAAGCCGAGAAGTTCGGTCGAGCTAACCCGAACGCCCAACTCGGGCACACCTATTTCGAGGGCCTAACCGACGCGGACGACCTCCGGTCGCTCTGGGAGCACCAGCTGAGCTTCCACTACGAGAAGGCCTACCGACTGGACCCCGATGGTCTGGCGGATGTCCGGCGGCAGTGGGATCGCGTGTTGCAGGTAGAGACGGCGGAGGAGCTGGAGCCCGCTGCTGAACAGCCACCTGAGGACGACGGCGCCGAAGTCACCGCGCCGTAGGGCGCTCGGTTCGGTACATGCCCAAGCTGATCCCGCTCAAGGAGTTCCACTGGGACGAGGTCTCTCACGAGGACCTGGTCGTCGATGGCCGTCTGGACATCTACCCGTGGGTCGACAAGAGCGACTTCTTCGTCCTGCGCACGACGTCGAAGAAGACCGAGATCCAAGCACGCGGCTGGGTCGGGATCATCCCGCTCAACGACAACGTCACGCTGGATGTGACCCCACGCGTCGATGTGGTCGGCAACCTGTCCCGCTTTATGGAGGTATCGGGCGAGTCGCCCACCTACCTGACGCAGGCCATCCGTGGCTACGCCCGGGCAGGGACCCTCTACCCGTCCCTCGTCACGCTCTACACCGAGGCCCTGCACCGGGCAGTCAACGAGGTGGTCTCCCAAGGTTTGCTCAAGGAGTACCGGCGACGGGAATCGGTCTCCTCGATGCCCCACGGCCGGATCATGGTCGGGCCGAGCATCCAACGCTCGATTGCTCGAGGCCGCTCGCACGAGCTGACGATCAGTTGGTTTCAGAGGTCGGTAGACAACGCCGCCAACCGTTGCCTCCTTTACGCCACCCATCGCCTCAGTGCCTATGCCCGTACGTACGGACACTCGATTGGTGAGAGTGACCGGCGCAAGGTCGCTCGCCAGCTCAACCAGTGCACGCAGCTCCTCAACGGGGTGAAGCTGGACTCCAACCGAGGGTTTCTCGACGACCCGATTGTGCAAGGCCTGACCACATTGCCCGCGCTCCGTGGCTACTACCGACCCGCTCTCGACCTTGCCCTGACCATCGTCGGCGGCAACGCCCTGTCGATGGATCAACCAGGTGAGTCGGTGCGGCTTCCGTCGTTGCTAATCAGCATGGGTGGGGTCTTCGAGGCATACCTCCGCAAGGTGCTCTATCGGGCTGGGCAGGTACGGGGTTGGCCGGTCGACGTACTCGACGGCAACCGGAAGCCAGGGGCGAAAAACCTTCTGGACGAGGGGAGCGCAATCACAATCGAAGCCAACCCCGACATCGTGTTGGCGGCGGGCCCTCGCACGGCCACTACCTACCCAGCCATCTTGGAGGTGAAGTACAAGCCGGCGAAGTCCCGGCCGAAGCGGGGCGACCTCGACCAGACGCTTGCCTACGGAGCCTCGTATCGGGCCAAGCACGTTGTCGTGCTGCAGCCGCGGCACCCGTCCGGGGTACCTGCTGGCATGCACCGTATCGGGTCGCTCGCAGGGATGGGGGTGTGGATGTACGTGTTCGACATGGGAGCGAGCGACATCGTGAAGGAGGAATCGAACATGGCAGACGAGATCGCCAAGCTCTTTCTCCCCGCGCTGAGATGACGCCGACAGACACTTAGCGGTGCGTCATCAGCCTGCGACTCTTCGGAATCCTGAGATCGTGCGGACGCGGTTCGTCTCGATCAACCTCGACCTCCTCAGTTACTCCGAGGATCACCCTTGAGCCCCACCACGCCATCGCTCATACCCTGAACGGACGGTGACGCGTCAGCGTCGGCTGGCTGATCTCTTTGCGCTGACTTGGTAGCTGATCAACACGGACGGGGACTCCCCTCGGTCACGCGGTGCGCCCCCGCCCGCTGCGAGGCACCGACGCCTGTTTCGTTGCATGACCATCACCGGCCCAAGGCGATTGACAGGTCGACTGCGGACTGGCAGTATCCGGTCCGGTTGGAGGCGATGTGGTTCACGAGAGCCCCTGCGACCGGGTGTGCGGGTAGCGGTTCGAATCGCCGGGGACGGCGGAGGGGTGGGCACATGCGGGCAGTACGAGCGATTTCGATTGTCCTTAGCGCGCTGTTAGTCACACTGGTGGTCCAGGTCGTCGCCGAGAGTCCAAGCTCGGCATCGACGTTCACGGAGACGGTCGGGGGCAATGCGAATACCTGGACGAACTACACCAACGCGGGTGGGACGCAGGGGCCCACGATTCCGGGCTTCACGTCAGTGCAGATCACCTGCGCCCTTCCGGGTTTCCGAGTGGCGGACGGCAACACCTGGTGGTACCAGATCGCTTCCTCGCCCTGGAACAA
>JANXNS010000066.1 GCA_025353965.1 Aquihabitans sp. | reverse complement strand
CAAGCTCGGTTTCTACGACTACGCCCGGTAGGCCGCAGGAGCCACCACCATCGCGCTGGAAACTGCCCCCAGCATTCACCGCCGATGACTCCGGGATCGTCGGCATCGGCGCCGACCTGGAACCCGGCACCGTGCTGGCGGCCTACCGCCAGGGCCTGTTCCCCATGCCCACGCGCCGACCACGTTCGCTGGCCTGGTGGTCCCCCGATCCGCGGGGCGTACTCCCGCTCGACGGCCTCCGCGTGTCTCGGTCGCTGCGAAAATCCTGTGCCCGCTTCGACGTCCGGATTGATACCGCTTTCGACGAAGTCATCACCGCCTGCGGCGACCCCAAGCGGCCCCACGGCTGGATCGACCAATCCATCACCGACGCCTACTGCCAGTTGCACCGTCTGGGCTGGGCTCACAGCGTGGAGACCTGGTCCGCGGAAGGAGAGCTGGTCGGCGGCCTCTATGGCCTGGCCATTGGCGGGTTGTTCGCCGGTGAATCCATGTTTCACCGGGCCACCGATGCATCCAAGGTTGCGCTCGTTCACTTGGTTGAGACTCTGGGGCCCGACCGCGGTGGCCTGCTGGACGTGCAATGGACTACCGATCACCTGGTGACCCTTGGCGCCGTGGACCTGCCCCGGGCGGTCTACCTCGAGCGCCTCACCGACGCCCTGAAGCGCCCCCTGCCCGCCGCCTTCGGCGGACCATGACCTGGGCCCTGCGCCTCCTTGGGTTCAGGGGGCAAGCTCGGCCAACAACTCCGGCAGCGCAACGCCGATCGGCTCACGAATCAACCGGCTGGCCCGATGGTCATAGGGCGTTGGGTCGGCATTGACGATCACCAGCGAGGCGCCATGGTGCACCGCGATATCGCACAAGCGTGCCGCGGGGTGGACCTGAAGCGACGTGCCGACCGCAATGAACCACTGACAACCGGACGCGGCCGCCACCGCGGCGTCGAGCACCACCGAATCCAGGGCCTGACCAAACATCACCGTCGCCGTCTTCACAATCCCGCCGCAGACCAAGCAGCGCGGGTCTGGCTCCCCCGCCTCCACACGGTCCAACGCGTCACGGGTGAAACTCCCCGCACCGCACGCCGTACATACCGCCTCGATCATGTTGCCGTGCAACTCAAGGACCAGCTCGGGGGAAGACCCCGCCTTCTGATGCAACCGGTCGATATTTTGGGTGACCAGAGCACGCAGCCCACCCCGCCGCTCCAGGGCGACCAGCGCCAGGTGGGCCACATTCGGTTCGGCAAACCAGGCCGGATTGCGACCCCGCGCCAGCCACGAACGATGCCTGATCTCGGGGTCAGACAAGTACGCGTCCAGGTCGAAAAGCTTCTCGGCTCCTGGGTTCTTGGTCCACAAACCATGTGGCCCCCGGAAGTCCGGGATTCCAGAATCGGTGGAGATACCGGCCCCCGTGAGCACGGTGATGGTGGGCATCGCCATAACCCAACGCTAGGGCGCGATCAGCCAAGAGATGACACGAGGCGCCCGCGCGGCGGAGAATGAAGCCATGACCGACCAGCGCAAGCCGGACCGCCCATGGATGATGCGGACCTACTCGGGCCACTCCACCGCCAAGGCCTCCAACGAGCTGTACCGGACCAACCTGGCCAAGGGGCAAACCGGCCTCTCGATCGCTTTCGATCTGCCCACGCAAACGGGCTACGACAGCGACGATCCGATGGCCCGCGGCGAGGTGGGCAAGGTCGGCGTGCCGGTCAGCCACATAGGCCATATGGAGACATTGCTCGACGGCATCCCTGTCGGCGAAATGAACACCTCCATGACCATCAACGCCGTGGCCGCCTGGATGCTCGGCCTCTACACAGCCAACGCCGAACGCCAAGGCGTGAAATCTCAGCAACTACGGGGCACGACCCAGAACGACATTGTCAAGGAATACCTGAGCCGCGGGACCTACATCTACCCGCCGCTCCCGTCCCGACGGCTCATAGTCGACATGTTTGCGTTCTGCCAGGAATGGGTCCCGCTGTGGAACCCCATGAACGTGTGCAGCTACCACTTGCAAGAAGCCGGGGCTACCCCCGTACAAGAGCTGGCCTACTCCCTGGCCACGGCCATTGACGTCCTCGATGCCGTGAAGGAATCCGGCCAGGTCCCCGAGGACCGCATGGTCAACGTGGTTGCCTCCATCAGCTTCTTCGTGAACGCAGGCATCCGTTTCGTGGAGGAAACCTGCAAAATGCGGGCCTTCACCCAACTCTGGGACCGCATCACGCTCGAGCGCTACGGCATCACCGACCCCAAGGCTCGCCGGTTCCGCTATGGCGTCCAGGTCAACAGCCTCGGGCTCACCGAAGCCCAGCCTGAAAACAACGTGCAGCGCATCGTGCTGGAAGCGCTCGGTGTCACCCTTTCCAAAGATGCCCGGGCCCGTTCACTTCAGCTCCCCGCCTGGAACGAAGCGCTCGGCCTCCCCCGCCCCTGGGATCAACAATGGGCCCTGCGGATCCAGCAAGTGCTCGCCTTCGAAACCGACCTGCTCGAATACGACGACATCTTCGAAGGCTCCAAGGTCATCGAAGCCAAGACCGCCGAGCTGGTTGAGGGCGCCCAGGCCGAGTTGGATGACGTGCTCGCCCTCGGCGGCGCCTTCGAAGCCATCGATGAACTCAAAGGTCGGCTCGTGCGAAGCCACGCCGAGCGCATGCGCCGGATCGAGTCAGGAGACCTCACCATCGTCGGGGTCAACTCGTTCACCGAGACCGCCGCGTCACCACTGGACGGCGACGACAACATCCTCCGGGTAGACCCCGGCATCGCCGAAGCAGCCGTGGCCGACCTGGCCGAATGGCGATCCAACCGAGATAGCGACGCCGTGAAACGCAGCCTGGACGAACTCCGACGCGTGGCCCGCACCGGAGAAAACGTCATGCCCGCCAGCATCGATCTGGCCCACGCCGGCGGTACAACCGGAGAATGGGCCTCGGTCCTACGCGAAGAATTTGGCGAGTACCGCGCCCCGACCGGCGTGGCCGCCGCCGCTGGCGCGGGCGGGGGGTCCGCTGGCCTGCGGGCGATCGCAGAACGGGTCAAGACCATGCCCGGCGGCCCACCCCGTTTCCTGGTGGCCAAACCAGGCCTGGATGGTCACTCAAACGGTGCCGAACAAATCGCCGTCGCCGCCCGCGACGCCGGGTTCGAGGTCATTTACCAAGGCATACGCCTCACGCCCGAACAAATCGCGGCGGTGGCCCGCGACGAAGACGTCGACGTGGTGGGCCTCTCGATCCTGTCCGGCAGCCATCTGGAACTCGTGCCTGACGTGGTGCGGCTCATCCGCGAAGCGGGCGTCGATGCCCCCGTCATTGCGGGCGGGATCATCCCCGAAGCGGACCGACCCCGCCTGCTCTCACAGGGCGTCGCCGCCGTCTACACGCCAAAGGACTTCGAGATCACCAAAATCATGAGCGAAATTGCTGACCTGGTGGCGGCCCGCCGTGGACACTGACTCAACACAGCTTCGCCGAGAACCTTTGAACCGGGGAACAACGGCCGACAGATCAGGGATGTCCCGACCGAACTCTCTCCCGGCAATCATCGCCGGCGCCGGCGCAATGGCCGTTGCTGGCGTGGCGATTGCGGTCAACGAAGGGTGGCTGGTCGGCGTCTCCGCCCTCCTAGCGCTGGCCTCGAGCCTTCTCGCTCTAGGCTGGCCACGCCCTCTGTTGGCCGATCGAACCAGCCGAGCAGACCTCGAAGCAGAAGCCGATCGCCTCGCCCGTCAGAACGATCAGGCCCTGGCCCGTGCCGCCCGGTTCGAGTCCGAGGCCATCCAGGCCCGCTCGAACCTGGCCGACGCCCTGCGGGCGGCCGTCCCCGAACGAGATCTCTTGGACGACAATATCCTCGACGAGCTCCCGAACGATGTGCTTATCGATCCAGCCACCGGGCTGTTCAGCCAGGTTTTCTTCGATGCGTCCCTCATAAAGCGCATCTCCGCCGCCCGGCGTGGCCTTCGGCCTCTTTCCATCGCCGTGGCCGATGTAGTGCTCGACGTAGGCACCGCACAGATCCACCCTGCGCCCCCCCGGCCGGTAGCCGACGTCATGGTGGGTGTCTTCCGGGAGGCCGACACCCTCGCCCGCAGCAAAGACGGGCTCTACCTGATTCTTCTCGAGGACACGCCAGAAAACGGCGCCATCTGGACCCTCGAACGCCTTCGCCGCAAGATCGCAGAAGACCTCCCGGGCCATACCCTCTGGGTTGGGCTCAGCTGCTACCCGGCCTACGGCTTCGACGGCAACCAACTGGCCGACCAAGCCCGTCGGGCCCTGGAATCGGCACGTGAATGGCAGCAGGACCGCATAGAAGTCACCACCTCAGACCCCGATAGCTGACTACTCGCTACTGGTCAGCCGTCCACCTGGGCCAGGAGCTGATCGACCAGACCCGGGGTCATGGCGTCGCCCAACATGGTGACCAGGCGGGAAACGGGGAAAGAGCCGAGCATGCGGCGTTGCTCCGGGTCGTCCAGCATGGGCGTGAGATCTCCGGCCGGGCTGTGACGGAGCGCTTCGGTGAGCACCTCGTAGCCAACCGGATGATCCAGCCACTCGCCCAAGGTGCTGCTGTGATCGAGCGGCAAAGCCAACGACGGAGCTTCCACCGTGACCGAGGTGGCCAGGCGCAGGTCCCGTGAGGATGCGCCAACGGCCACCTCAAACAAGCCGCCCTCTAGGACCCACCCATTGGCCCGCGTGGACCAGTACGAGAGATCTCGTTCGCACAGCGTGAAGCTCACCGTCTTGGCCTCACCCGGCGCCAACGACACCTTGGCAAACGCCTTGAGCTCCCGGACCGGCCGGGCCACCGACGCCCCAGCGGCACCCACGTAGACCTGTGGGACCTCCTTACCCGCCACCGAGCCGGTATTGGTGACGGTGATCGAAACGGCCACTCGCGGCGCGCCGAGCCACCGCGTCGCCGGGTCGCCGGGCTCGGATACGAGGTTGGTCACCGTCAGGTCTGAGTAGGCAAACGTCGTGTAGGAGAGCCCGTGGCCGAATGGGTAGCTGACGTCGCGGTCCACGGCGTCGTAGTAGCGGTAGCCCACGTAGATGCCCTCGCCATAACGGACGCGGCGGTCCTCGCCGGGAAAGTTCAGAAACACCGGGTTGTCGGCCAGCCTCAGCGGCATCGTCTCCGCCAAACGGCCCGATGGGTTCGCGGCGCCAAGCAAGAGATCGGCAATGGCACCGCCACCGGCCTGCCCCCCAAGCCACCCCTCGAGGATGGCCCCGGCATGGTCCGCCCAGCCCGCCGCGCTCACCACCGAGCCGTTGGCCAGCACCACGACCACTCGGTCGTTGACTGCGGCCACCGCTTCCAGCACCGCGACCTGGTCCGCAGGAAGGTCCATGTGATCGCGGTCGTAGCCCTCAGACTCGTAGCTCGCCGGGAGGCCCAAGAACAGCACCACCGTGCGAGCCCCCCGGGCCAGCTCAACGGCTTCTGCCAACAGGGCCGCCGTATCGGCCTTGGGATCGTCGATCCCGAACCCAGCCGCAAAGTCCACCGCCAGCTCTTCGCGAAGGGCGGTCAATGCATCATCGACCTTGGTTGGGTTGACCTTCGAGCTGCCGGCGCCCTGAAAGCGAGGCGACCGGGCAAACTCGCCAATCACCGCGACTGACCCCTCGCTCGGCACCAGGGGAAGCAGGCCGCCTTCGTTTTTGAGCAACACCGCGCAGTCCTGCGCCACCGTTCGGGCCAACCGGTGATGGGCCTCGGCATCGAACGTGTCGGTGGCCTCCACCCCGGGGAGCGACCGTTCCAGAAGCTGGAGGAGCCGACCAACGGCAATGTCCAACACGGCCTCGGTGATCGTCCCCGCCTCCACCGCGGCGAGCACCTTGGCCGCCGACGCCCCACCGGTGGACGGCATCTCCAGATCCAGGCCCGCGGCGACGGCCGCCGCGGGATCGTCGACCGCGCCCCAGTCCGATACCACCAGCCCGTCGAAACCCCACTCACCACGCAACACGTCGGTGAGCAGCCACGGGTCCTGCGAGGCGTACACACCGTTGATCCGGTTGTAACTACACATCACGGTCCACGGCTGTGCCGACCTCACGACCCGCTCGAACCCGGCGAGGTAGATCTCCCGCAGCGTGCGGTCGTCCACCTCGGCACTGACCCGGAGGCGGTCGTTCTCTTGGTTGTTCACCGCATAGTGCTTCAGCGACGTGCCCACGCCCTGGCTCTGGATGCCGTGCACCATGGCCGCGCCCATCTCGCCCGAGATGAGCGGATCCTCTGACAGGTACTCAAAGTTCCGGCCACACAACGGTGACCGTTTGATGTTGATGCCCGGCCCAAGGACCACCGCAAGATCCTGACCACGGGCCTCCTCACCAATGGCAACACCCACCTGCCGAGCAAGGTCAATGTCCCAAGAGGAACCCAGCGCGGATGCGGTCGGGAAGCAGGTTGCCGGCACACTCGAACCCAGCCCCACATGGTCCCCGTCGGTGTTCTGTTTGCGCAGCCCGTGGGGCCCGTCGCTGACCATGACCGACGGGATGCCCAACCGCTCGATCTTGCGGGTCCACCAAAAACCAGAACCCGAAACGAGCGCAGCCTTCTCCGCCACAGTGAGCTCAGCGAGCAAGGCGGGGATATCGAAACGGGCGCTCATGGGGTCTCCTGAAGGTGAGCTCGGGCCACCGTTTCTAGGCCAACCAGGCGGGCCGAGCTGCCAGGTCAGTCGATCTCGGCGATCAACTCGATCTCGACGGCGATCCCGAACGGCAGCTCCGCCAGACCCACCGCACTTCGAGTGTGGCGACCGGCCTCGCCAAAGACCTCGATCAGCAGGTCCGAACAGCCGTCGATGACAGCCGGCATTTGATCGAACCCGGGCGCAACATTGACCATGCCGAAGAGCTTGACGAAACGCCGGACTCGATCCAGGTCGCCCAATTCCTCCCGCAGGGACGCCAAAATCGACAAGCCGGTCATCCGCGCCGCGTGGCGGCCCTGGGCCAACGTCAGATTGCCGCCCACTTTGCCGCAGACCATCTCCGCGCCATTGACCGGACCGTGCCCGCCAACATGAACGGTGGAACCCACCACCACACACGACTGATAACTCCCTGCGGGCGCCAAGACCGGCGGGAGTTCAATACCAAGTTGGGCGAGGCGATCGGTTGCTCCCATCCGCGCGACGCTACCCATCCAGATCCGGCCGCCATAAGGTCCCGACGTGCCCATCACCCGAGGACCGTGGATCGACGTACACGCTCACCCCGGCCGCTGCTTCCTGGCCGGCCTCGAGCCGGACCACCTCCTGGCCCAGTTACTCGGGGGCGACGGCAGCGCCACTGCCCTCCACGCCGCCCAAGCCGCCGGGCTCGCCGCCGTGAGCTACGCGACCGTCGCCGACCTTGCCGTCCTGGCGCTCAAATCCGCCGGCGGGCTGCACGCCGGTCGACCCTTCGAACCCGGCGAAGCCCGCGCCGACCACCGACGCCAACTCGACGGGCTGCGCCGCCTCGTGGAAGCCGAAGGCGTCACGGTGGCCCGCACCGCAGCCGACCTCGAGCGGGCCCACACCACGGGCGACACCGCCATCCTGGTGACCTGCGAAGGTGGCGACTTTCTCGAGGGCAACATCGACGGATTGGCCGAGGCCTACGAGGCCGGGATGTCGTCACTCACCCTCGTCCACTACCGGGTCAACGAGATCGGCGATATCCAGACCGAAGAGCCCGTGCACGGCGGTCTCACCGCCTTTGGCCGCGACGTCGTGGCGGCCTGCAACGAACTCGGGGTAGTCATCGACTGCGCCCACGCAACGCTGGCGACCACGCTTGGCGTGCTCGACGCGTCGACCGCCCCCGTCATGATCTCCCACAGCCACCTCGACCACGACGACCGGCGCCACCCGCGCCTGCTCTCGGCCGACCACGCCACCGCGGTGGCCTCGGCCGGAGGGCTCATCGGGGCCTGGCCCTCCGGGGTCACCAGCGCCACCTTGGCCGACTTCATCGACGAGATCATCCGTCTCGTCGCCCTGATCGGCACCAGTCACGTCGCCATCGGCACCGACCTGGACGCTAACTTCCGGCCCGTCATAACCGAGCACGGCCAATTCGCCACTGTGGCCGAAGAGCTAGCCGCAAGGGGATTGGACCCAAGCGAAGTCGACGCCATTCTCGGCCAAAACGTGGTCGACCTCTACCGCGCAGTAGCCGGCTAGCGGCGGGCGGTTACTTGGTGGGCGAGGCTGGCCATGGCCTTGGTCAGGTTTCGGGTCAGCACTGGCTTGAGCGCTGGGGCCAACAGTTTCAGGGCGGGCGACGGGTCGACAGCCATCCGGTACGTGACCTGGGTGCGGCGGGGGCCCAGGTCCTCGATGGTCACCCGTTCCACCAAAGACCGGAACAGGGCCGGCTTCATTGCAGTGGCCGTAAACGACCAGAGCCCGCCTTCCTCCCAGCCAATGAAACGCTCCTCCACCGTCGCCCCTCCGGTGAGCACGACCTCACGGGTGGAACCCACCCCGGTCGCCGGATCTGAGGTGGCGCGGCACTGCTTGACGCCGGCGAACCATACAGGCCAACGCTCGTAGTCCAACAGGACGGCCCACACCTCAGCCGCGGTGCCCTCCACCAACGTCCGCCCCTCGGCGCGTAGGGGCGCAGTGTCGGCAAACTCGAGTTCTTGCGGGACTAGCTGGCCCATGGGGCCACCTCCTGGCAACGGGGGACGGACCGGGTAAACCGCTCAGCGGAACCGGATGGCGTACGCACTTGTCCGAAAAATCTCTTCGGCGACGGTGGCCACTGTGGTGCCTTCTCGAAGGCGGGTGGTGGTGATCGACAACTCCTGGGCACTCGGCGCCCGGCCCAACATGGCCAGATACAGGTTGACCACATCGACCCAGCCAGTCGAGGAGGCCTTGAACACCGGGCCGTCGGAGTAGGTGAGCATGACCTGGCCCCGCGTGACCTGCTTGTTGGCCAGGGCAGTGGTCCAATACGCCAACGTGCCCGGGCTCGCCGGAGCACCCACGACATTGGTGAACACCCGCTCCACGAACTGCCGATTCGAGAGCTTGCCGTAGCGGGCGATGAACTCCGGGGTCACGGCAAACGCATTGGAGATGGCCGCCAGGGTCATCCCCGCCCTGCGCTTGGGCAGCCAGTAGGCCATACCCGCCGCGGTGGGCACCCGCTGGAGATACGCGAGGTAGAGACGGGAGATGGGGTCCACGTTGGTACGGGCATCGGAACCATGGCGGAGTCCGGCCAGATACGCCTCGAACGGCAGGCCTGAGGCCAGCGCGGCCACATCGTTGCGCACCCAATCCGGGCGGACTTGGCCGGTGAAGTCCTGAAGTTGGCGGCGTACGAACTGGTCCCAGGTACCGAACAAGTTGAGGACGACGCCACCAGTGCGAACCGGCAAGGTCGCATCGGACAATGGGGCCGCACTGGCCCCAAACAGCGCCTGAACCCGAACCTCGAACGGCACACCTTCGGGCTGGTTCGGGAAGGTCGCCGCCCGGACAGAACTGCCGACCATGATGGGAGCGGGGGCGACCGAACCCACCGGTGCACCGGCACCGAGCGAGGCAACGACGCGGTACCCACTTGGGGTGGCGAGGCCAGGAGGCGCCCACGTGACCACCACATCGTCAAAGTTGGCGTAGGCCGCCACCGCGGTTGGGGTGCGACTCGGCCGGTAGGCACGGCATGGCTGGTTCCGCAGGGACACGGACTGCGTGGTGACCCCGGCGAGGTGACACGCGGGCAATGCCGCTGGCAGTGAGGGCGACTGATTGGCGGGTAGCCGCGGGAGCACTACCCGTGACCGACGATTCAGGCTGTGGCCAATCTCATTGGTGGCCGTGCCCGGCAGGTCTTCGAAAGCCCAGAACGGCTGGTTTCCGCCGGGAGCTTCGACGTTGATCCGCAGTCGCGAACCAACCCGGATGACGTGGGCGAAGGGGAAGATCTCGACCCGCACCTTGGTGAACTGGCCTGCAGGGAGCGGCGACGCGTCGGCTTCTTGATGATCTTGGTAGGGCACCAATTCGGTGGATCGGGCCGGGTCTTCGGTCCGGTGACTGCCCCGTAGCCAACCGCTCTGAATGAATACTTCCTGGCCATCGGGGCGCACCTCGGTGAGGGTGACCTCCAGGTCGGTGTCGGCCGCGGATGACCGCAGCCACAGGTCGGCGCTGCCCTCGCCTGCGTAGGCCGTCTGCGTTCGGTAAGCGGGGGTGACGAAGCTCAGCGAGTTGCCCTCAAGCAGGGGGTTCCAGTGCACATCGGGGTGCGGTGCCCACTGACTGTCGGTGCCGTTGTCGTTGGTGTGGCTGCGCTTGGAGGTGGGGTCATACGTGTACGACGACGCGCCGCGGGCGGCGGAGTCCGCAACCTTGGGGGCGACGGCCCCGGCGGCGCCATCCGGTTGTAGGTACACCTTCTCGTTGGTGGTTCCGTCGACCGGCCAGTTGGAATGGCGGGTGGTTGCCGCCGCGATGGGCAGGCCCTCCTTGCCGGGCAACGAGCCGTTTTCCCAGCGCAGCCGAACACGCGGCCTGGACTCGTAGTAGGCCCGAGCCTTGGCATAGGTCGAAAAGAGCACCCAGCCATTGAAGGGCAAGCTGAACGCAGAGGCATCGGGAGCCCGGAAAATCGCGGCCAAAACGCCCGGGACCCCAAGGTTGACAGCGTTCGACACATGCGGGACGCGATGACCGACATACAGATCAATGAACGCCATCGCCTCGAACAACTCCGACGGGGCGACCGGTTCCACATGGGTGCCGTTGGTGAATGACGCGAAAACCTTGGTGGTCAGCGGGAACAGCGGGATCAGATTGGCGGCGCTCCCACCGGTTTGCTCGTCCTGCCACTGCGACGCCAAATAGGTGGGGACCTTGATCCGAGGGACCAAGGTTTCGGTGTTGAGGTAGTCGAAGTCGTGGTCGGCAAAGGGCGTGTTCTGGATTCGATCCAGGAGCGACGTGGCTTGCAATCGCATCACCTGGTTGGCTGCACAACGGGTGTCTCCGTCGGCGATCCGTTTGCGAACCCAATCCCGCGCCGATGGCAGCGCGCCCGCCTCACGGTCGCGGGCCCATTCGTACGCGAACCCATTGTTCAGAATGCCGCCGGGGTAGAGGATCCCGCTATAGGTGTCCGAGTAGGGCGACAGCGGGGCAATGGCATCGAGGTGCGGGGGCTGAGTTGCGGCCACGTAGAGCTGGCTGTAGCCCGAGTAGGAGATGCCGACCATGCCGACGTTTCCGTTGGACCAGCTTTGATGGGCGATCGTCTCGATCATGTCGTAGCCATCGAGGCTTTGAAGGGTCTGCATGAAGTCGAAGGCGCCGCCGGAACAGCCCGTGCCCCGCATGTTCACGCCCACCACTACGTACCCCTGGAAGGGGTACATGGCGGCCTCAGAGGGAGCCCCGCCCGGCTGGGACGGGTCGTAGCCCGAGTAGTCGACCACGACTGGCCATGGTCCCGCACTGCCGTCGTTGGGCATCGTCACGTTGACGGAGAGATCGGTGCCGTCTCGGGTGGTCAGGTATCCGAACCCGGCGGTCAGCGGATGATCGGTGGCATTGGCGGTGAACCATGCGTCGGACGGGTTACTCGTGGGCGACGTGACGGTGAGTCCGCCCACGGTGGTCCCGCCCTCTCGGACCTGGTAGCCGGACCCAGGCGCAACGGCCTGGAACAGCTTGGCGCCCGCCGTGTCTGTCGGCCCGCTGTCGATCACTGCGTCGTTCGCGCCGAGAAGCTCGACGGTTGCCCCCGCCGCATGGCCAAACGTGTACACCTGCTCCACGCTGCCCCGCGCCGTGAAGCTGACCACGGCGCTGGCCGGGTCCGCCATCGCCAGCGGCACCCCGGCCGCCAAGATGGCGAATACAACAAAAAGCCGACGCATGTGATCCCCTAAACCCACCGGAGCAGTTGCTCCGCTTCTTGGTCAGCAGTGTCGCGGCCTCACCCCGCCGTGTCGAGGTGGGAGTGCGGTTCGCGTCGTTACATTGGGACCGTGACCGCAACCGATCGCCCTCACCGACCGTCTGCCCGTCCCATCGCGCGGGCAGCGCAGGAGTTGTTGGCCCCCAAACCGGTGTGGATCCCACCCACCCCCGGAGCGTTCGAGATCACCACCGGCATCGTGACCGGCACCGCGGCCGCGCTTGCCTCGCCGCTCCTGTTCAAGCCGCTGATGATGGCATTGGGGCCGCTCGGCTCGGACCCAACCAGCTTCCAGCCCACGCCGGAAGAAATGGGCGACGCCGGCTGGTTCGGCCCGGACAGCGTTGCGTGGCGGGTACACGCAGATCACTCGCTACTCATCGCCGGGATCGCCGCCTTCACCCTGCAAGCGCTCCACCCCATGGCCATGGCTGGCGTGGCCGAACACTCGACGTTCAGCGACGATTTTCTCGGCCGCACGCGCCGCACCGGCGAGTTCGTCCAGGGCGTGGTCTACGGCTCCTCCACCGAGGCGGACCGGCTCTGCCGCATGGTTCGCAAAGTCCATGAGCGGGTGGTCGGCATTGCTCCCGATGGCCGGGCCTATTCCGCCAACGATCCCGACCTTCTCCACTGGGTGCACATCTCGGAGTACATGGCCATCGCTGCCGCCAACCGGCGCTTCGGTGTCCAGCCCATGAGCGAGCGCGAACTGGACCGCTACATCGAGGAAGTAGCGGTCGTGGGGATCGGCACTGGCGTCGTCGACCCGCCCCGAAGCTGGCTGGGTATCAACGACGCCCTCGAACGCCACCGACCCAACCTGGCCGTGGCCGAGTACGCCGCCGCCGGCGTGGCCTTCCTCGATGATCCGCCCATCATTCCCCGCCCGGCCAAACCCGTGTGGCGAGCGCTGTGGTCCGGCGCGGTGGCGTGCCTGCCCCCGGTGGCCCGCCAGCTCCTACGGCTGCCGGAGCCGTCCACCATCGAACTGGCCCGGTGCCGCGCCGTCTTGCGCACCCTCGGCGCCTTGGGTGATACCCCACCACACCTGGCCGCGGCCCGTCTGCGCATGGGGCTCGACCCCCGGGGCTAACGCCATGACCAGTCCTGCTGTCACCCGCGCTCAGGCGCTGGCTCACCGGGTGCGGGTCCACGGTTTGGACCGGGCCGACGTCGCCGTGGATGAGTTGGCGGTCTGGGATCTTGGGCTGCAGGACTCGCCCGCCGGTTCCGCCGCCCAGTCATTGGCGGCCCGCCTTGCCGGTCAGTTCTCGGCCGTACCCGACCTGGCCAATACCCAGCGGTACCGCACCGTGTGGGGAACCCGGGGCGCCCCAATTGTGGTTCACGCCGGGGACGTGGCTTCGTTTGCCGCCGCGCTCTGGCCGATCGACCAGGTCGACGCCATATCCCGTCTGGCGGGCAACGGTCAGCAGTTTCGAAAGTCTGGCCTGGACCCCATCGAGGCCATTCGCGTTGCGGCTCGAGTCATGCACGACGTGGTGACCGAACCGATGACCAAGGGGGTCGTGAGCACAGAAGTGTCCGCCATCATCCCGGACGAGTACATCACCTGGTGCCGCGGCTGCCAGGCCCACCACTTAGGCGACCAACTCATGCGGGTAGCAGGCTTGCCCGGCGGTTTGCAGCTAGTACGGGGGGCCACCCCCGCAACCCTCGAGCGGATCGACGGCTGGACCGGCGTCCCCCACGGTCAGGCCGGGGCCGACGGATTGGTACGGGCCTACCTCCGGCTCTACGGGCCGGCCGTACCGGTCGACGTGGGCGCGTTCCTGCAGAGCAGCGGCAAGGCCGTGAAGTCGGTGTGGCCGGACCACCTGGCGGAGGTGCGCCTGGATGGGATCAAGGCCTGGCTGCCGGAGGAAGACGTCGACGATCTTCTGGCCGCCGAGCCCACCACCGGCCTGGTCCGCCTCCTGCCTCGCAGCGACCCGTGGCTCTTGGCCCGCGACCGCACGCTGACCGTTCCAGACCCCGCGGTCCGCAAAGTTCTCTGGCCGGCCATCGGCTGGCCCGGTGGGGTATTGGTCGACGGCGAGATCGCCGCCGCCTGGCGCACCCGCGCCAAAGGCAAGCGGATCAGCCTGGAGATAGAGCCATTCACACCCTTGTCGGCCAAGACCAAGAAGGCCATCGAGGCCGAGTCCGCAATCGTCGCCGCCAGCCGGGGCACCGAAGACCTAGCGATCACCTACCTGTCCTGATCCGGGTTAGCGGGCTGGGCCAACAGCAACGACGCGCCGACTGACCCCGGCGGCGCAACGCGGACCCACCGCTTGCCTCCACCACGATCCGTGTCCTCCAGGAGATCGAACCCAAGGTCTCCGCAATAAAAGGCAATGCCGTCGTCGTAGTTGGGCACCACGATGGTCACAAGGTTCAGTTGTTGGGCCAAGCGGCCACGGTAGATGGGAACGGGGTGGGAAAGAGCGGGGGCGCCCTCCTACCGTGTTGGGGTGACGAACCCGAGCCGGCGCTCCTCTGCGCTCCTGATGGAGTGCGCGACCTATGCCGCGTTCGGCGTCCCCATTGCCATGTTGGGCGCCGGTTGGCCCGGCGCCCGGCAGATGTTTGACCGCCCCAGCAGCGCACTCGGCTTGTTGGCCATGACCTACGGGCTCGGCCGCCTGGCCACTGCAGCGAGCGGCCAACTCCTACTTCATCGGTGGCGGATCGGGGGATGCAACCGGACCGCCCTCGCCATCCTGGCGACTGCCGAGGTAGCGGTGGCGCTGACCACGTCGTTCCCGCTCTTGCTGGGAGCGTTCACCATTGTGGGCCTGTGCTCGGGTTCGCTCGATTCACTGGGCAACCGCTACCAGACCGAGGTACGCCTGGTTCGCAATGCCGGGCTCATGTTTGGGGCCTACGGAATCGGTGCCACCGTCGGGCCGGCACTGGTTGCGTTGACAACCTGGACCACCGCCTACCTGGCCGCCGCCGGGGTGTCAGCCGGCGCGGCAATCCTGGCCGGGTCGAACATTGTGGCTTGGCCCGCCGGCCTCACCTCGCTCGACCGAACCGGCACCGACACCCACACCGACGTCTCGGCCACGGCACGGGCCAAGCCGAGGCCACTTGCGCTTGCGCCGCTCCTGGCCACCTTGTTGTGCTTTGCCCTGTACTGCGCGCTGGAAGTTTCCACGGGTGGCTGGACGGCCTCGTATTTCCAGGAGTACCGCGGCGCCAGTGCTCAGTGGGCCGGGCTCGCAGTGAGTGGTTTCTGGGCCGGGATCACGTTGAGCCGGTTGCTCATGGGCCGGCTCCGGATGGCCCCCCATCGGATCTTGATGGTGGGTGCGGCTGCGGTGGTGGTGGCGTACGTGTCGGTCCCGTTCTTGCCGACGTCCCTGGCCATTGCGGCCGTGCTGGTGGGCGGCGCCGCGTTGTCAGTCATGTTGCCCACGCTGATCGTGACGACGACAGAACGGGTGGGCACAGCGGCCACCGGGCGGGTGACCGGTTACCAACTTCTGGCCGCCAACGTCGGGGCAACCGGCATTACCGCGGGGATCGGGGTGATCGTGGCCCGAACCAACGACGGTGCCCCCATTTGGGTGCTGATCGGCCTGGCCGTTGTGGCCCTACCCCTGCTGTTGCGGACACTCCACTTGCACCCGCCCGCTAGCGCGAGCGGCTCAGAAGGCGAAGTCGTCCGGGCCGATCGGGAGGATCTCGCCACTGGGAAACCGGCCTAGGGACCGGTAGCGCCGGGCGGCAATCCGCCATTCGTCGTCAACTAATGCATAGGTATCGCGGTAGAGGCCAAAGGCATCATCACGTTCGGTCTGGCCCGCGGGTTGGCGAAGTTCGCACATGAAAACTCGGGCGCGGACGGCGGTGCGGTCCCCGTTCGGCCACAGCTCGACGTGGGTGTTGAGCACAACAAACTCAAAAAAGTCGAACCGCGCAATGGCCGGGCTCACAAATGCGCCGATTGCCTCAGGCCCGACCATGTGCAGCGGCGGTCGGGTGACGAGATCCAGGTCCACGGTGGCATCCGGGGTGAAGATCTGGTGGAGCGCAGCCCAATCACGCCGGTTGACCACGTCGGCATAGGCCCGCTGGAGCCGCACGATCGCCACGTAGTCCATGGTCTCTTCCATGCTTCGACCCACGGTGAGCTCCCTTCAGGTGGCCTTGGCGATGAACGTGAACTCGCCGCCACAGACCGAACCGTCGTCCTCGCCCGACAGGTAGAGGCCGCCGGCGAACGAACCGTCTGGGGTAAAGGTGCCCGACAGCGTGGGCCTGTATTTGGCGCTGGTTTCGGAGTGCTCGACGCTGCCGTCGGCCCGGATTTCTGCCGAAGGTATCGAGACCCTGGTGGCCCGGGTGGAGGAATCCCCGTTATCCAACGGCTGGCACAAAATGGCCAGGCCCGAAACCACGAAATTCTTGATTCCGGAGTTACGGGTGAAGGTGACCTTCACCGACGATTTTTGACCGTCGACCCGCCCTGCGAAATCCGTGGGCTCGGTGGGATTGGCCGGCTTCTCTACGGCGGTGGTCGTCGTCGCGGTGGAGGGGGTAGTCGCCGGCTTCGGGGTGGAGGTTTTGGCGGGCTTGGGCGTGCCGGCGCTCTCGCTGCTGCACCCGGCGGCGGCGAGCAAAATCGCCCCCGCCACCAGCACACCCGCTAACCGGCGGCCGCGCTGCCGACCG
>JANXNS010000041.1 GCA_025353965.1 Aquihabitans sp. | reverse complement strand
TCGCGCAGCGCGGCATCGTCGGTGGGCGAAGACACTTCGCTCGGGATGAGGGCACCGAGGCCCTTGCCAAGTCCGCTACGCCGGGCCACCACTCACCTCCTTCGCTAGTTCCCGATACGCGATCGCACCACGAGATGTCGGATCGAAGGCGATGATCGGCTGGCCAAACGACGGGGCTTCCGATAGGCGAACCGTTCGGGGAATCATGATTCGGCACACCTTCTCGGAGAAGTGTTCTCGAACTTCCGAGGCGACTTGATCAGAGAGCTTGGTCCGAGCGTCGTACATGACCAACACAATGGTGCTCACTTCCAGAGTGGGATTGAGATTTTTCTGGACGAGCCCAACGTTGCGTAGGAGCTGTCCCAGACCTTCCAATGCGTAGTACTCACACTGGATTGGCACCAGCACTTCTGTTGCTGCCGCCATACCGTTGATGGTGAGCAGCCCGAGCGATGGCGGGCAGTCGATGAGCACGTAGTCGTAATCGTCACGCACCTCCGCCAGGGCCTGCTTGAGCCGGAGCTCCCGGCTGAAGGCAGGGACCAACTCAATCTCGGCGCCCGCCAAGTCAAGACTGGCCGGAGCGACAAAGAGGTTCCTTACCGACGAAGCCTCGACACAGTCCTCAATCGGTACGTCGCTCAGGATTACGTCGTACATGGACGACTGGAGGCCCCGGATATTGATGCCCAAACCAGTGCTGGCATTTCCCTGGGGGTCCAGATCGACGACGAGCACCCGATAACCAATATCGGCTAAACATGCACCCAGATTGACGGCAGTGGTGGTTTTACCCACGCCGCCTTTCTGGTTGGCTACGGCGATGATGCGAGGCAACGGCGGAATCACCCGCTTGGCCGGACCAACCGGGCCTGGGGCCTCGGGCGTTGCCACCACCACCTCAGGGGTCTCCGGGGAGGAGGGAGGGAGCGAGGTCTGCGCTGCAGGGCGGTCTGGTTTGTCACGCAGGCTGGCAAAAATCGCCTTTCCCCGTTCCTCCAGCTCATCAGTGGACGGGGGAGTATCGGTCACCACCCCATCCTTCCTGCCGCATGGTCTTGGGTCAAGGACCCTCAACGAATGATTCGCGCGTTCCACGTGAAACACGATGGACGACCGAAGGGAGCATCAACCATGCTACTCCAGCCTGTTCCGCCTCCTGGTCCCGCCCGACAACGGAGCCGGGCCCGTGATCAGAAGATGGGGCGCTTAACGGGTACGCCAACGCGCCGAGGGAACCGGTCTTCGGGAATCGAAAGAAGTTGCATCCGGATGAAGTGAACCGGGTCGCCGTCGTCATCCACGGTGTCGACGGCCCTAGCCGCCCCAAAGCCCACCTGAGCGAGTCCGGCCGCTGGCCACCGGATCGCAGCTGCGGTAGCTGGTGGTTCGCTCACTACAAGCCACCCACCAATCCGCAGGAGGGGGGCAGCGCATTCGGCAGCCACCGGCGGGGCAGCAAAGCTTCGCGCCACGACCAGGTCATACCCGGCCCGGTGTGCGTTCTCGCGACCAACTTCCTCGGCCCGGCTATTCAGTACCAGAACTCGATCCTGCAGGCCCAGTGCAGCACTGGCCCGGGCGAGGAAGTCGGTCCGGCGGAGCTGGGCATCCAGAAAGGTCCACTGCGTTCCTGGCCACATGGTTGCCGCCAACACCAGGCCAGGAAGACCACCGCCCGCACCCAAATCCAGGGCACGGGCGGGGATCTCGACTACGGCTGCGGCAAATGCCAAGGCATGACTGATGTGGGCTTCTACCGGACCAGGTCCGAGAAACCCGAGCTGACGGCTCTCGGTGAGGAGATCGGTCAGCGATGAGGTCAACTCTCGGTACCGTCAGCCACTATGACAACCCGGCGGTCAGGATCAACGCCTTCGGACAGCGTGGAGATGCCATCGATTTCGTTCACCGTGTCGTGGACGATCTTGCGATCAACCGCGTTCATAGGCTCCAGGGCCCGGGAAACGCCCTGCTCAAGGACCTCGGCCGCCTGGGTCTGCACAAAGCGAGCCAGTGCTTCAGCCCGACGCTTGCGATAGCCACCGATGTCGATCCGGACCCGGCCGTCGTGACGGCCAGTCGCCCGGCGCTGGAGCACCGTCCGGGACAATTCATGCACGGCTGTGAGGGTTTGACCCTTGGGCCCGATCAGTAAACCGAGGTCATTGCCCTCA
>JANXNS010000252.1 GCA_025353965.1 Aquihabitans sp. | reverse complement strand
TTCCCAGGTCGTGCTGCGCTGGTGGGTCGTGGCACGATGCCGAGATGGGTGATCCCACCAACGACTTCGTGGCCATGATGAGCCTCGAGCCACACGGCCCGGACACGTTTGTGGGCAGCGGTCCCCGCTATCCCTGGGGTGGGCTCTATGGCGGCCAGATCGTGGCGCAGGCTTTACGGGCGGCGGCGGCCACCGTGGACCCGCAGTTCCGGGTCCACTCATTACATGCGTATTTCATCCGTCGCGGCGACCACACCGAGCCGGTCCGCTACGAGGTGGACCGGGTGCGCAACGGCCGGTCGTTTGTGACCCGCACCGTCACCGCCCGTCAGGCCACTGGGGCGATTTTGTCCATGTCGGCGTCGTTCCAGGTCGACGAAGATGCACCTGAGGTCCAGACCGCGGAGTTGCCGGAGGTACCCGCGCCCAACGAGCTCGTCCAGGATTCGTGGACCACCATGTTCGACCGGACCAACGTGATCACCGAGGATCTCCCCGGTCGAGCCCGGGGCTGGATGAAGGTGCGGGGAGAACTGGCGGACGACCCCATCCTTCACGCCTGCGCACTGGCCTACATGTCCGACGACTACCCCACCGACGCAGTGGTGTCTCTGCATCCAGATCGGCCCGGTCCTGACACGCCGCCAGATCAGCATCCGTTCATGGCGTTCAGCCTCGATCACGCCATCTGGTTCCACCGTCCGCTACGGGCGGACCAATGGCATCTCACCGCCATGGTGTGTCACGGGATCATCTCCTCGCGCGGCCTCACGGTGGGCCACGTGTTCACCGAGGACGGGGTCCACGTGGCCACCGTCTCGCAGGAGGTCCTCCTCCGCCGTCGCCGGCCGACCTGACCGATACGCTCGCCCGCCATGACGTCGACCCTCATCCTCCTCCGCCACGGGCAGAGCACCTGGAACGCCGAGAACTTGTTTACCGGGTGGTGGGACGCGGACCTGTCGGAGAAGGGAGTGGTGGAAGCTGCCGCCGCGGGCACGCTCATGGCCGAGGCGGGCTTGCAGCCCGACGTAGTCCACACCTCGCTGCAGACCCGGGCCATCCGCACCGCCAACCTGGCGCTAGATGTCATGGGCCTGTTGTGGCTGCCGGTCAAGCGCCACTGGCGGCTGAACGAACGCCACTACGGGGACCTCACCGGCCGCAACAAGGCCGACGCCACCGCCCAATTCGGGGCGGACCAAGTAAAGCTGTGGCGCCGCAGCTACGACATACCGCCGCCGCCAACGGCCGCCGACAACGCCTACAACCCCAACACCGATGCCCGTTACGCCCACCTTCCGGCCGACGTCTTGCCGCAGTCCGAGTGCCTGGCCGACGTGGTCGAGCGGATGCTCCCGTACTGGTTCGACGTGATCGTGCCGGACCTGGCCGATAGCAGGACCGTGCTGGTGGCCGCCCACGGCAACAGCTTGCGGGCCCTGGTCAAGCATCTCGACGGTATTGCCGACGACGACATCGCCGGGCTCGATATCCCGACCGGTGTACCGCTCGTCTACCAACTTGGGCCCAACGCCCGCCCCACCAAGCAGGTCCCCGTGCTGGACCGAGCACTCGGGGACCCGGCTGCCATCAAGGCTGCGGCAGAAGCCGTCGCCCGCCAGGCCAGCGGCCCACCAGCCTGAGCACGAATCCGGGCACGGGCCGCGGGGACTCCGTACACTTCGCCACCATGGCATCCCGTAGCAAGCACCTGGAGCACCTGGCCGAGATCCCGTTGTTCTCGGCGCTGAGCAAGCGAGACCTCCAGACCATCGCCAAGGCATCCAACGAGATCACCCGCGAGGCGGGCACGGTGTTGGTGGATCAGGGCGACGCTGGCCGTGAGGCATTCGTGATCATCGAGGGCACCGCAACGGTCAAGCGCAACGGTCGCAAGGTCGGCGTGCTCGGCCCGGGTTCATCCATTGGTGAGATGTCCCTCTTGGACCACGGCCCCCGGACGGCCACGGTCACCGCCGACACCGACATGACTGTGTTGGTGCTCAGCGCCCGCGAGTTTGGCGGCGTGATCGAAGAGGTTCCGGGCCTGGCTCACAAGCTCCTCATTGAGCTGGCCAAGCGGGTCCGTGACCTCGACCGTCAGATCTACGGCTAAGCCCGCGTTGGGTTTCGGCTCGGCGTGACGGGCGCGAGTAGGTTTCGCGTTGTCATGGCTGCTGAAGAAACCGTCCCCGGTAAACGGATCAAGCCTCATCACCTGGTCATTGGCCTGGGTACGGGCATAGCCCTCTTTGCGGTCGGATCAGGCATCGCACCGCTCCTCACCAAGTGGCACGACGAGAGCCCTGTATCGCGTGAGGTATTCGGCGGCATCCCTAGTGGGGTGAAGCTGAGCTTCTACATCGTGATCCCGTTGCTGATCATGTACGGCTCGGTCATGTTCGCCATGCGGGTGAAGAACTGGGAACGTGGCGCCCCGGACAACCGCAAGACCACGCCGGAGAACGCCAAGCGGCGCCTCGGAGATTTTCGTTCCGGCGTCTACATGCAGACCCTGCTCCGCGATCCCGCCGCCGGGATCATGCACAGCCTCATTTATTTCCCGTTCCTGATCCTGCTGGCTGTCACCACCATTCTGGAGATCAACCATCAGGTTCCCGAGAGCTGGAAGTTCCTCCACGGCACTACCTATCAGGCCTATTCAGCAGTTGGCGATGCCGCCGGCCTTGGCCTTTTCATCGGCATCAGCTGGGCCATCATCCGTCGCTATGTGGCTCGCCCATACCGGATCCGCATCAAGACCAAAGCGGATCATGCGCTGGGCTTGGGCACGCTGCTCGCCTTGGCCGTCACCGGTTTCGGGGCAGAGGGCTGGCGCATTGCCGCCGAGGGAACCCCCGCCTTCGAGAAGTGGTCGTTCATCGGCTACCCAATCGCCACCATGGTCGACGGCATGAGCACCGTCAATGGTGGCCACCAGATCTGGTGGATGGTCCACGTGCTCTCGTTCGTTGTCTTCTTGGTGATCCTGCCGGTCACCATGATGCGCCACATGTTTACGTCGCCGTTGAACATGTACCTCAAGGATCGTGAGCGTCCCAAAGGCGCCATGCGGGCCATGCCCAACCTCATGGAGACCGAGCTGGAGAGCTTTGGCGCTTCGGTCATAGAGGACTTCACCTGGAAGCAGTTGCTCGACACCGATGCCTGCACCATGTGTGGCCGCTGCACCAGCGTGTGTCCGGCTCATGCGACGGGCAAGTCGCTTGATCCCCGCGAAATTGTGCTCAAGACCGGCGAGGTGATGGCTGCCTCCGGTATCCCCGTGGTGTCGCCGCCCATCAACACCGTTCCCGAGATCACCATTGGTTCCAACTCCATCTTTGAGCGGGTCACCCCGGAAGAAGTCTGGGCCTGCACCTCGTGTAAGGCGTGCGACGAGATCTGCCCGGTCAACATTGAGATCCTGGACAAGATCCTGGACATGCGGCGTTACCTCACGCTCATGGAGAGCAGCTTCCCCACCGAGTTGGGCGCCGCGTTCCGGGGCATGGAAAACAGCGGAAACCCGTGGGGCATGAGCCAGAGCGATCGGGCCTCATGGACCACCAAGGTGGAC
>JANXNS010000247.1 GCA_025353965.1 Aquihabitans sp. | reverse complement strand
GCGAATGGCTAGTTGGAGGCATGGCCCTTGCCGTCGCGGGGTGGATCCAGATCGGGCTGGCTTTGGCCTTGCTGCTGCTGGCCGGTTCGTCTCCTGCCGTCGTGCGGGTGAGCTGCCTGGCCAACGTGGTGTTCGTTGGTGCATGGGTTCTCACGCGGGTCTCCGGTTGGCCGTTCGGGCCGTCGGCGGGCGTGCCGGAGGCCGCAACCTTCATCGACATCACCTGCGTGGTGTTCGAGGCCCTCCTGGTCGTCATTGGTTACGAATTGCTCGTCCGCCCGGCCATGGGTGAGGGACTTGGGCGGCAAGCCCGGCTCTTTGCGTCTGTAGTCCCGGTTGGGGTGCTGCTGTTTGCCACCGTGGCGATTGCGTCGCCCAGCGCGGTGAACCACGCCCACAGGTTGCGACCTTCGGCCGAGGCTGCGGCCACCACCGGTACCCCGCATCCTCACGCCGCGGCCGCTGCTCCGGCGGACGACAAGGGCCTATCGGCGATCATGAACGGCAAGGGCGACGGCGGCGGACATGCTCACACCACGGCGGTTGTGCCGGTGAGCGCGGCGACCCAGAAACAGCTGGATGCGCAACTGGATGCAACAAAGGTGTTTGTCGGGAAGTACCCGACGGTGGCCGACGCGTTGGCCGCTGGTTACTACCGCCAGGGGCCGTTCTCGCCGGGGTTGGGCGCTCATTACATGACCACCGGTGCGCCGAACGTGTCGGTAGATGAGACAATGGACGAGAAGTCCTTGGCCAATCCGACGCTGATCTACGACGGCATCAAGCCCACGTCCAAGCTGGCCGGATTCATGTACCTGATCTTTTCGCTCGATACCGAGAACCCGCCCGAAGGCTTTGCCGGCCCCAACGACCACTGGCACTTCCACACCAACGTGTGCATCAAGGGTCGGCCGGACGGTGGCGTGGATGCGCCGCTCGGTGCCGATACCACGGCCACCAAAGCGCTGTGCGATACCTATAAAGGCGTCCTCATTGCCAACACCGGCTACATGGTCCATGTGTGGACGGTTCCCGGCTACGCATCGCCGCAGGGAACATTCAGCAACTTGAACTCCAAGATCATGTGTCCGAACAAGACGTACTACGTGGTTGCCTTGGACAAGATTGGGTCCCGCTCCAACATCTGCAAGGACGTTGCGGCCTAAGTCATTGGAGCGGAGGCATCGGCCGCATCGCTCCAAGCGGAGGCGCCCTCGCGGGCCGCGAACACGGCGATAGCGAGTGCGGCCACGCCGTCGGCCCACCACCAACCGAAGACGATGTTGGCGGCCAGTGCGCTCAGAATGCACACGCACAGGCAGCCATCAAGGAACGTCATCGCCGCCTCGGCCTCAAGGGGGCCGTTGTCTATGGGGCGAGCGGTCCGGCGCTTGACCGAAGCCAAGGTGAACATCACGACCGCGGTGATGGCCAAGTAGACGATGCCCCAGATCGAGTTCTCTGGCTGCGTGCCGATCACCAGGCTGCGGACCGACGCCACCAGCAAAAACGCGGCCAGAGCGAAGAACGCGGAGGCGATCAGGCGAAAGGCCAGGCGTGTCCGGTGCGGGGAAGGGTTGCTGCCTTCTCGGAGGTGCCAGATCACCACGGTCGAGGCGAACACTTCGATCATGGAATCCAGCCCGAACGCCACTAGGGCAAGCGACTTGGCGGCGATCCCGAGCGAGATTGTGACGAACACCTCCATGGTGTTCCAAACGGTGGTCGCCCATTCGAGCCGTATGCCTCGTTTCAGCAGGCGTTCGTGATCGACCTTGCTCATTGCCATGTGTTGATCCCCGCCCATACCTCCGGTCTACCGGATTGGCCAGGCGGCGGTGGCATGGAGGCTGGTGGCCGCCTGGGATCATGAGCTCAGGGGATGAGCACGACTCGGCCAAAGGCCAGACGATCCTCGATGTAGGCGTGAGCGGCGGACGCTTCTTCAAGGCGGAAGGTGCGATCCACCACAACCTCAATTTCCCCGTCGGCCACGAGCCCAATGAGCCGGCCGATGTTGGCGTGAGCGCGAGTGCCCATGATCATCTCGGCGCCGAGGAAGACCCCGTGGATTGATTGGTTCCCGCCCATGAGCGCGGAGACATCGATGGGTTGAGGATCCCGGCCTGCGTTGCCGACGTAGGAGATGCGACCCTTGTACGCCAGCGCCCGCATGCTGCCGGGGAGCGTGGTGCCAACCGAATCCACAACGAGGTCCACCCCGCTACCGGCCGTGAGTTGTCGGGCTACCTCAGCGAAATCGTTGGTCCGATAGTTGATGCCGTGGTCCAGCCCGAACCCCTTGAGGCGCTCAAGCTTGTCGTCGCTCGACGCGGTAGCCAGCACCGTTGCCCCGGCCCGCTTGGCCAGCTGAATGGCGGCGATTCCCACGCCCCCGGCGCCGGCCTGGATCAGGACCGTTTCTCCCGCGACCAGTCCGCCGAATTCGAAGAGGCAATCGTCTGCCGTTCCGAAGGCAATGGGAACACACGCCGCCAGGGTGAGGTCCATGCCATCCGGCACGGGCCAGGTGAAAGCGGAAGGTGTGGCAACGAGCTCGGCGTGCGACCCGCTCATCATCGAGCACACCACTCGCTGGCCCACCAACCGATCGGTCACTGATTCCCCAACGGCGAGGATGGTCCCGGCACATTGGTACCCAACGATGTGCGGCGTTGAGGTCATGTCGCCGCCCAACCGGTTGAGCGTGTCCCCGCCCTCGATGCTGATGGCTTCGACCTGCACCATCACGTCGGTTGCGGTCAGGGCAGGGTCCGGAACCTCCTCGTAACGAAAGACGTCGGGGGCTCCGGTCTCGTAATACACGGCGGCCTTCATGGGAACTCCTCGGTTGACGACGTAGCCGAGGCTACGGAGCCGGAGCCAATCTGCAATGAGGTTGCAGCTTGCGCCGTGGCCACCGCATCGCGATAGAAGGGCATGCGGTCCCGCGGCGTCTTGGCCCCCTGGCGGGCGGCAACCTGCTGGTGGATTTCAAGAAGGTCCTGGCCTCAGCCCGAAACGGGACGGATGCCTGGGCTGACCCCGGTTGGTACGGTGCGTAGATGACGCACCCGGTCTTGTTGTGCACCGACGGTTCTGACGTTGCGTTGGCTGGCCTTCGAGCTGGCCTCGCAGTGATCGATCCGAACGCAAACTTGATGGTTGTGGTGGTTGCACCGGAGCCGGACCCCACCCTGGTCACCGGCTCAGGGATGGCGGGCGGGGTGATGTCGGCCGAAGCGTATGACCTAGAAAATGCGGCTGCGCTTGAGGTGGCTCAGGCCGCCGTCGTGGAGACCCAGCGTGAGCTTGGCCTAGTGGGGGGAGCGTCCCGGGTGGTGCACGGCGATGCTGGCTCCGCCATCTGTCAGCTCGCCAGGGAGACCGCAGCTGCTGCGATCGTGATGGGCACTCGGGGCCGCGGTGGCCTCCGCCGCGCCGTGCTCGGGTCCGTCTCGGACCACGTGATCCGCACTGCCCATTGTCCGGTGATCGTGTCCGGTGGACAGGTCGAGACACCCACCGACTGAGCATGCAACGTCCCCGAAGGGCGGAGTCCCCGTTACGGCGCAAGCCAGCAGAGAGCGGCGGTGACCATGGCCTCGATCCCGGCTTGGATGGTTGGGTCCTGCACCGGGGCGAAGTGAGGGGAGTGGTTGAAAGGGACGTCCTCCTCCAGGCGCCCTGCGGCGAAAGCGTTGCCCCACAACTCGGCGTCGGTACCACCGACAAACCAGAACACCGAGGGGAAACCGCCATGGATGCCGAAGAAACCAAAATCCTCGCTGCCGGTAGCGAGTGGCCCTTCCATGGAACGGTCCGGTCCGAAATGTTTCAGGAAGGCAGCGGCCACCTTCTCCGTTGCCGCGGGGTCATTCTTGGTGGTCGGGAGCGAGAAGCCGGCGTCTATCTCGGGGGCGATCGTTGCCCCGTAAGAGGCTGCTTCGCCTTCTGCGATACGTGAGATGCCATCGATTACCCGGTCGCGAACCGATGGCTCGAAGGTGCGGACCGTCAGCCTCAATTCGGCTGAGGCCGGAATGATGTTTTCTTTGGTGCCGGCGTGGAGCGAGCCAACGGTGACCACGGCGATATCAGTCGGCGCCACGGTGCGAGACACGAGGGTCTGAAGTTTCATGACCGTGGAAGCCGCCATCACGACCGGGTCGATCGTGGTCTGGGGCGACGAGCCGTGACCGCCCCGGCCGTGCAGCACAATGCGCACAGAGTCAGTGGCCGCCATGAATGGACCCGATCGATGAAGGACCCACCCCGCTGGAGCTGGAGCGAGGTGCTGGCCCAAGGCAACATCGGGCATCCCGAACCGCTCGTACAGATCGTCTTCGATCATGGCCATCGCCCCAGCGCCGGTCTCCTCTGCGGGCTGCACCAACAGCATCACCCGACCCGACCAGGCATCACGGTTTTCGGCAAGCAACGCCGCCGTACCGATCAGCCAGGTCGCGTGCATGTCGTGGCCGCAGGCGTGGGCCACGGGCACTGTTTCTCCGTCGGCATCCACCACGGTCACGGTGCTGGCATAAGAGAGGCCCGTGTCCTCTTTGACCGGCAGCGCGTCTATGTCGGCCCGGAGAAGCACGAGTGGCCCGTCCCCATTGGACAGGAGGGCCACCACGCCGGTTTGGCCCACATCGGAGGTCACGTCGTAGCCAAGGGCCGTAAGGCGCTCCGCCAAAATGGCCGCCGTTCGATGCTCCGCGAACGAAAGCTCCGGATGGGCGTGGAGGTCCTCGTACAGGGCCTTCAGGTCCGGTAGGAGGCCAGAAATTCCATCAAACATAGAACACTCCAGGGGTGAGAATGACGGCAACGGAATCGACCCCCGGGAGCTGGATGTCAATGTCTGGGGAAGTCCCCGTCCAGATCATGAGGACGCCTAGGACGACCGCCTGCATCGCCCCAGTCAAGTAGCTGCCGGCGCTCAACGCAATCAGTACCGGCAGGTAGGACCAGTCCGCAGACCGCAGGGCCAGACGGATTTGCGGGAGATTGGAGGTGAATCCGAGCACCGCATAGGCCATAACCACGATCCCGACCCAGGCCAGAACCTTGGACCAAGTCAGCCGCGCCACGGGGGCGAGTGCGACGGCGCCGATGGCTGCCCACCGAAAGTCCAACACCACGGTCTGATCCGAATCGCAGACCCAAGCCCGACCGCAGCGAGCCCGCCCCGTCGCCACTCCTGCGATGCCCCGGAACCACAAATGACCACCGCGGCGGTCAGTGCGGCCAGGTAGGTGCCGGACCATGGTCAGGAGATCCGCCGAGAGACCTCGCACGTATGCTGGGGCCCACGCCGAAATGGCCAAGAGCACGCGGAGCACGAGTGATGGCACCGACTGACCCGACTGGCAGCAGTACCCCGAAAACAGGATTGGAACGCCTTCCGGCGCCGGCTCTTGTCTTGGGAGCCATCGTGTCGGTCCAGTTTGGGGCCGCTCTTGCCCGCCGACTCTTCGATGCCCTCGGCCCATCTGGGGTCACCCTCCTGCGGGTCGGCATTGCTGCCGCGTTTCTGTTGTTGGTCCTGCGGCCAAAGGTGAGGATGTGGACCCGCTCGGCTTGGCAGGCAGCGGCCCTGTTGGGCGTGACCATGGCCGGCATGAATTTGCTCTTCTATCAAGCGATCCGAACCGTGCCCCTGGGGGTTGCAGTCACGGTGGAGTTCTTGGGGCCGCTGGTGCTTTCGCTGGTCCAGACCCGCCGGTTGGTTGACTTGGCGTGGGCCTTGTTGGCCGCGGGAGGGGTGGCCTTGCTTGGCTTTGACCCCGGCGGGGTTGTACCGATCACCGGCTTGGTCCTGGCCTTTCTGGCGGGGCTGTGTTGGGCGGCCTACATCCTGGCCAGCGCCAATCTGGGCCAGGTGGTGGCCGGCACTGAAGGACTGGCCGTCGCGCTGTCGGTGGCCGCGTTGGTGGCACTTCCCTTCGGGATCAGCGGTGCCCTCCACGTCATTGAGCGTCCCGCCTTGCTGGTGCCAGCAGCCGCGGTTGCGCTGTTGTCGTCGGTCATCCCCTATGTCCTGGAGCTCGCTGCGTTGCGGCGTATCCCGACCCGCGTGTTTGGGGTCCTCATGAGCCTTGAGCCCGCCGCGGCGGCACTGGCCGGACTTATCGTGCTTGGTCAAGCGTTGGTGGCCCGAGAGGTGGTTGCCCTGCTGGTGGTCAGCCTGGCCAGCCTCGGAATCACCCTGGCCCGGCTCAGTGACGGCCCGGTGCTTCAGCCCCTCGAATAGTGGCCTTGGAGATGGCTAGGCGTGTTCTCGGCGGAGCGTCCTGGACCGGAGTACGAGGGCCAAGCCGCTGATCATGAGGCCGAAGCCGACGGCGCTGAGGCCACCGGTCTGCGAACCGGTGCGGGCCAGCTCGGCACCGGCGACCGCGGGGTCAGTAGCGGGGGTAGTCGGCGGAATCGACGTTTTGACAATCCCCTCGACCTGGGGGCTATCTGGCGGTGCCGTAGTGCTGGTCGTGGTGCTGGTACTCGTTGAGGTACTGGTTGAGGTACTGGTTGACGTGACCGTTGGCGGTGCCGTGGTTTCGGTCGTGCTTGTGCTGGTTGACGTCGTAGTGGTGTCCACCGGGCACACGATCACGAGATCGTTGTACCGCGGCTGGAGATCGATCGTTTCGTAGCCGTCGGCACTGTCGTCCGGCATCTTGGCGTGGATGCGCAGCGAAGCGGGGTAGCTGCCAGGGGCCAGGAGTGCGGAGGCCTCGAAGCCGTTGGCGGAGTCGCCCGTTTGGCCGACCCAGGAGAAATCGGGTGTCGTGCCGTTGTTGCCGCTCAGGCCGCTCACCAGCTTGCCTGATGAGCCGAGGCGGAGGTACGCCTCTTCGGCATCGATGGTCTGGAAGATCTCGCCAGGCGAGGCAGTTACAAGGGCGAACAGGGTGCCGGTACCGCAGTCGTAGCGGAGCGATACCGCGGCAACAACCCGGTGGGGCGGGTCGTTGGAGGCCATGGTTCCCCAGGCGTCGCCCGGGACCCAGTCGGCGGCGGACCCGTCGACAGTCGCCGCTGCGTAGGTCGGCTCCGGTGCCGTCGCTGCGCCCGCGAGGGCCGGAAGCATGATGGCCAGGCCCACCGCCAGAGCGGCCCAGCCGGCCACTGCACGTACACGTTTTGTTGCTGATCGAACCTGCATTTGTTGCCTCCCTGGCTGGCCTTTCGGCCATGACAAGGCAATCCTGCCGCTGGGCACCAGCGGTCGATACCTGGGCCGGGGTGATTCATGCTCCCGCAGTTGTAGGTGTCGGCTGCCGGGCTCAGGCGTCGGCGAGGAAACCGTTGAGGCGCTCGACGGCGTCGATGAACTCCTCGATCATCTCGAGCACCACCCGACGACTGGGCCGAACGGTGTTCATGGAGCCCACAATTTGGCCCACAAAGTAGGTCGCCAAGTCGTTGGCGCCGGTGCCGGGTTTGTCTGCCACCCGCCCAATGCGGGCCATGGCTGGGCCGATCAGCAGTGGCTGGATGGGCATGGGGAGCGGGCCTGGGCCGTCGGTGCGTTCCCACTCGTCGGTCCAGGGAGTGCGCAGCATGCGAGCCGGTTTGCCGGTCATGGACCGTGAGCGCACCGTGTCGCCCGAGCGGGCGGCGAGGAACTTGTCCTTCACGGCCTTGGGGGTTTCGGCTTCCTCGGTGGTCAACCAAACAGAGCCGCACCAGGCGCCATCGGCGCCGAGCGCCATGCCCGCCGCCAGTTGGCGTCCGTTGCCGATGCCGCCAGCGGCGAGGACGGGCAGTGGGCCGACCGCGTCCACAATCTCGGGAACGAGGACCATGGTGGCGATCTGGCCGGTGTGGCCTCCGGCTTCGGTGCCCTGGGCCACGATGAGGTCCGCCCCGGCGGCGGCGTGCTTGGTGGCGTGGTGGACGGTGCCAGCCAACGCGGCGACCGGAATGCCGGCGGCGTGGGCCCGGGCAATGAAGTGGGCGGGTGGTGGGCCGAGGGCGGAGGCCAGTAGTGCTGGCTTGCGGTCGAAGCACACATCGAGCAGCGGCGCCATGCTCTTCGGGTCTACGCGCATACCGCCGATCCCCCGTCCTCCTTGGAGGCCCGCCGGCAGTGGCGGAACGCCGTAACGGGTGAGGAGGTCCTCCAGGAACGCCTTGTGCTCGTCCGGCAACAGGTCCTGAAGTGATTGGACGTCGAAGCCGCCTTCGTCGGCGCCCACGAACTTCTCGGGCACCAGGAGGTCCACCCCGTAGGGCTTGCCCTTGACCTCGTCCTCTATCCAGCGGAGGTCGATGTCGAGCTGTTCCGGGCTGTGGGCCACGGCGCCGAGCACGCCACAACCGCCGGCGTTGGTGACCGCAGCCACCACATCTCGGCAGTGGCTAAAGGCAAAAATGGGCACGTCGATGCCGACGAGGTCGGTGGCCTTGGTTTTCACGAGGCGCTCCTATGAGGCGTCGTGGACGGTGATGGCGTATTCCGGGCAGTTGTCGGCGGCCAAGGTGGCTGCGCCTTCTTGCCCGGGGGGCACAGTTCCGTCGGCGGCTTCGACCAACAGCACGGCGTAGCCCTCGTCGTCGGAATCGAAGAGGTCCGGCGCCAGGGCGTAACAGCGGCCGTGGCCTTGGCATTTGTCTCGATCAAAGGTGATGCGCATCAGGCGTCCACGCTACGCAGGATCCGGATGGGCAGTTCACGAGGGCCGCGGACTTGCCCAGTGGACCAACGCACAGCCTCGGGGGCGGCCAGCTCAAAGTCGGGAACGCGCTTCATCCACTCGTCCACCGCAACGGTCAGTTCGAGCCGAGCCAGGTTGGAACCGATACAACGGTGGATCCCCAGACCGAAGGCCACGTGGCGGTTCTTTTCCCGGTCGATCACGAACTCGTCGGCTTGCTCGAACGCTTCGGGATCACGGTTGGCAGCGGGGAAGGGCAGTAATACCCAATCTCGTTTGGCCACCGGGCAGCCGCCGATGTCGGTGTCGGTCGCGGCAATGCGGGCCATGGTGACGGGCGCATAGAATCGGAGAAATTCCTCGATGGCGAGCGGCAGCACGGCAGGGTCGGTGGCCAGGCGTTCACGATCTTCTGGGCTCTGGGCCAGATGCCACAGGCTGGCCCCAATGGCGGACCAGGTGGTGTCGATACCGGCGATGATCAGCAGAGCAATCGTGCCGAAAAGCTGCTCATCGCTGAGTGGTTCGCCTTCCACCTCGGTGGCGAGCAGGTAGCCGATCAGGTCGTCTTGCTCGGGCTCGTTGCGGCGACGCTGGATGTGCTTGGTCAGGTAATAGAGGAGGGTGTCCTCGGGCTCGAGCGTCCCGACGTATTCGCCCGGCTTCTCAATGATCCGGTGAATGAACAGGCGGAAACGATCGCCGTCTTCCTTGGGGAGACCGAGCATGGCAGCGATCACCCGGACCGGAATGTGCTGCGCGTAGGCGGTGGCCGCGTCGACCACGTCGACGCCCGGGACCAGCAGTTCGTCGAGCAACTCCCGGCACATGTCGCGGGCACCGTCTTCCAAGCTGGCGATGGCCTTGGGGCCGAACGCGGGGAGCAGCAGGCGGCGGGCGTCGGCGTGGAACGGGGGATCGGAGGTGATGGGGGGCGCGTAGCCCATGGGCGCCAGGCCCTCAGGCTTGAAGATGTTGACGATCACGCCTTCGGAGCTGAAGTTCTCGGTGTCACGGGCGATGGCCGCAATGTCTTCGTGGCGGGTGGGGAGCCACACGCCACCGTGGGCCTCGGAATGAGCGACGGGACAGGTTTCGCGGAGTTCGTCCCACACCTCGGTGGCGACGGCGGCGTACGCATCGCTGGTGTGGTCGAACTCAGTGGCCCACTTGGGCGCCGGCGCGGACTGGAGGTCGGTCATGGTATTCCCTTGGTGCTACGTGCCCCATCCCCTAGCGGGCAACCCGATAATACGCGTTATTGGCGATCCAAACCACGATTGTGACCAATGCCTCACCCCGCCCACGGCCAGCCCACCCTTCAGATCGGTTCCTCAGCCCCTCCCCCTCGACGCCCCCTCGAGTCGGTTCTGCGTGCAGATCCGGCCTCCCATGGCTGGATCTGCACGCAGAAGAGTTAAGGCCTGACGTGCTGAAGGGAGTGGCCCAGTTGGAAGGTTGCCGTTAGCGCGGTCCCCCAGGTGCCGAAGTCGGGCGCCTTGGGGAGGCCCAGTGATCGGAGTTCGTCGGCGACAGGGCCAGTCCCGAGTTCGATTATCACGTCGGCTGGGTCGAGCAGGCCCGTGCCGAGATCCATGGCGAGGGGGGTCTCGTGAGGCACGCCGTTGAGGTAGGAGTAGGAGCCCGTTTCCACGCGGCCGGCCTCGCCCATCGGCGCGACGGTGGGGAAGGAGACCGACAAGACGGGCTGGCCGCCGTCGGTCATGGCGAAGGTGACCCGGCCATCGACGTGGTCGACCGACAGTTCTTCAACGGTCTTGGGGAAGCCCATGACCTCGTTGCCGGCCTGGCAGGTGAAGGCCTGGTTGACGGGCATGCGGTAAACGAACGAGCCGAGCACGTCGTCGGCTGCGCCGGTTGGCCGGGCCAGGAAGCCGAGGTTGATTTCGAGGTAGTCGCCCCACGGGTTCTCGTGGTAGTCGCACACCGCCAGCACGAACTGGGCCACGCCATCGGTAGCGATGACCTCGAATGCGTCGCCGGGAAACAGCGCCTGGGCGGCCTCGGCGGGGACGGAAAACACGAGCGTGGCTGCATCGAAATCGGTGACCTCCATCGGGAAGGTGATGGGCCGGCCCTGGATTTCGCCCCAAACGGTTGTCGCGGCGGCGGTGTCAGTCATTTTGGTCCCCATGTCGATGTGGTCACGTACCAAGCAAGTGAACCACCCCGAGTGGATGGTCGTTCGGATCTGCACTCAGAACGGCTTGGGCGAAAGGGGGGTGGGGGCGGGGGTGGGGCTAGCGGGGAAGGGTGCCTTTGTTGCGGACGACTAGGGCTGCGGTGGCGGCGAAGCTGGCGGCTAGGAGGGGCCAGACCCACACCGCCGTGTCCTGGCCGCCGGGGTCGCCCGAGGGCGATGGGGGCGGCGCCTCCGCTGTGGGGCCTTCGGCGACTGAGCGCAGCGTGATGGTCGGCACTGTGCTGCTCGTGGCGGCGGCGGGCGGCGACGTGGTGGTGGAGCGGATGATGCTGGCGGCGGGGATCAGCACCGCGGCTTCGGTGGTTGTGGTCGGGATCTGCTCGAACTCGGCGACGCCGACTTGGTCCGCTATCAGGCCAGCCATGAGGCGAGCACCGGTAGCCGACAGGTGCAGGCCGTCACGCCCGGTGGCGCCGGGGTTGGCGGAGTTCACCGCGAACCGGTCGAGCATCTGGCGGTAGGGCGGTTGGTAGACGCCGGGCGAACCACCGTCGTTATGGGCCACGAGTATGACGACCAGGTCCCAGTCGGTGCCGTAGGCGGCCGCGGCGGCGGAGCGGACGACGGGTGGCGAGGCGCCCGACGAGGTGGCGGTAGCCGCTACGGCCAGCGCCATGGCGCCCATCGTGGCGATCACGGCGATGGTGCGGCGGGCGATGGCGCGGGGGGACGGTGCGATCATGCGCCGGTCCACGCCTCCACCTGTTCGGCCAGCACGGTGAGGCTGACCGTTGCGGCCCCGAGCACGACGTCGTGGAAGCCGGGGAGGGTGAACTTGTCGCCCAGTCGTTCCTGTGCCGCGGCCCGCAGCCGGAAGATCTCTCGTTGGCCGACTTTGTAGGCCAGGGCTTGGCCGGGCATCCCGATGTAGCGGTCGATTTCGGTGATGATCTCGTCGTGGTTCACCGGGGCGTGGGCCACCATGAAGTCGATCGCTTGCTGACGACTCCAGCCCATGGCGTGCAGGCCGGTGTCGACCACGAGACGGCAGGCCCGCCAAGAGTCCGCCGCCAGCATGCCGAGGCGGTCGAGGTCTGTCTCATAGAGGCCCATTTCGTCGGCCAACCGCTCGGTGTAGAGGGCCCAGCCTTCGACGTAGGCGGTATGGCCCCACGAAAGTCGACGGAACGCGGGCAGGTCGGTGCGTTCTGCGGCGATGGCCAGCTGGAGATGGTGGCCGGGTATGGCTTCGTGGAACGCAATGGATGCGGTCTCGGCTCGACCCTTCGTGGTGGGCTCATGGAGGTTGACGTGGTACTCGCCCGGCCGGCTGCCGTCTGGCGCTGGAGGCGTGTAATAGGCGGCGGGGGCGTCGGCGGCGAGATAATCGGGGATGGGTGTGAGTCGGCAGGGGGCCTGCGGGAGGATCCCGAACCAGTCACCCATGGCGGCCGTGGCGGCTGCCAGACAGTGCCCGGCGTGGGCCAGAATTTCGTCCGCATTGCGGTAGCGGAGGTCTTCGTCGTTGAGGATGTGATCGAAGATTTCGGCCAGGTCGTCGGTGCCAAACTGGCGCTGGCCGACTTCGCGATACTGGGCCGGGAGAACCTCCAACACTTCGTGGCGGCCGATCTCGTGCAGGTCTTGCGGGGCGAGGTCCAGCCCGGTGTGGAGGTGGATCAGGGTCCGGTAGAGGTCCGGTCCGTCGGCGAGCCAATGGAGGCCAGCGTGCTCGTCGGGTCGGGCCACGGGAAGCAGTTCGTTGGCCAGCACGGCCCGGTAGCGCAGGTAGGCCGGGCGGAGATGTTCGGTCACGGCGGTGGTGAGTTCTGCGCGCCAGCCGGCTTCGCCGTCCCAGTTTTCTGGGCCGGCCATGTTGACGAAGGGGTCTTGGTCGATGGGGGAGGCCAGGTAGCCATCGATCTGGTTGAGGGATCGTTCGATGTTGGTGCGGGCTGGGGTGCGGCCCGCACCGAGGCCCGCTCGAAAGCGTTCGGCCGCCTGATCGAGCATGGTGCCGAGGCGTTGGACCCGGACAACGGCCATGGCGGCATGGGTGGGCTCGGGAGCACGCAGTTGGCCTGCGGTCGTCAGCAGGTCGGCGTGGATGCCCTGCATTTGGTCCGACGTGAGCTCGATGAGGCGGGCGTCGATGCTCGTGATGTTGTCGGTGAGTTCGCCGACGAGGAGCCGCTGGGTGACCCGGTCGGTTTCGTCGAGGGTGGCGACGTCTATGGCTCGGGCTTCGTCGAGGAAAATTTCCCAGAGGACCCGTTGGGCGGCTTCGGCCGATGCCGAGAGGTCGTCCACCCGGTCGTCGTAGCGGTGGTCGCCCAGGAATGTGGCGAACAAGGGGCTGGCTTCTAGGCGGGCTTGCCAGTACCGGTCGGCCAAGGTGCGCAGCGCGTAGGAAGCGGTCATACCCACCATGGTGCCGGATCGGCCCGTGTCCTAGGCGACGAACTGGTTAACGCTGGACGCCGCGTAGGCCAGACCAGGCCAGTTGGGCGACCGTGTCGGCAAAGGCGTCGGCGTCGAGTCCTGGCCCGAGGCCGAGCCCCAGCCAGTGGCGGCTGGTGGATTCCGCCAGACCGATCACGCCAAACGCCAGGACGTGCCGTTCGTCCTCGGTCAGCCCTTCCACCACGATGAGCGACGCCACCCGGTCCGCCACCATGGATTCCACCTTGGCCACCGCCGCGGCCAATTCGCGGTCCACTCGGTTGCGGTCCGCGAAGAGGACCGTGAAGGCGGCGCCCTGGCTGGTGGCCCAGCGGAAGTACGCCCGAAAACCGGCCTCAACCTGTTGACGGGGGCCATCGGCCTCGGCCACCGCGGCCACGATGGCGTCTTCCAGTTCTCGCCCGATGTGATCGACCAGTTCCCGGTACAGAGCCTTTTTGGAGGCGAAATGCTGATAGAGCACGGGCTTGGTGACCCCGGCGGCTTCGGCCACATCGTTCATGGAGGTGCCGTGGAAACCGTGCTCGGCGAAGGCGTCAAGTGCCACCCGAAGGAGTTGGCTCCGTCGCTCGGCAGCGGGAAGGCGCAAGGTGGTGGGGCGTTCAGAGGTATCGGTCATGGGAACCCCGTTAGGTTACGCGAGCGTGCCCCAGGCCTGGTGACCCGGGGCACGTTCAGGTGAGGCGAGGGGTCAAGAGTGCCGAATGACGGACCGGGCAACGGTACCGGCCTGCATGTCGGCGAAGGCCTCGTTGACCTGGTCGACCGTGATTTCCTTGGAGATCAGTTCTTCCAGCTTCAGCTCGCCCTTCTTCCAAAGGCCCAGCAGCTTGGGAACGTCCTCGTGCACGTTGGAGGAGCCGTACCAGCAGCCCTTGATGGTCTTGGCCAGGTAGAGCCAGGTGAAGGCCACGTTGAGGTTGACCATGACGTCCATGCGCGGCACGCCGACCAGGATGACCTCGCC
>JANXNS010000219.1 GCA_025353965.1 Aquihabitans sp. | reverse complement strand
GGAGGTGGAGGTGGAGGTGGAGGTGGAGGTGGAGGTGGAGGTGGAGGTGGAGGGCGGCACGGTGGTGCTGGCCGTAGCTGGCGTGCCCAAGGTGGACGACGGCCCGGTGGTAGCCACGATACCGGAGCTGTCGGACCGGTTGCCGAAGACAATGATTGCGGCAATGAGCACCCCCAGGAGGGCGGCAATGGCGATGACCTCGGGGATCCAGGCCCACCACCGCTGATGCCGCCCCTCGTCATTGCTTCCATCTAGCCCACCGCCTCCGCCCCCACCTGCGTCACCGCCGCCGGCGGCCATAGCCAACCCGGGCGCGGCCTCGTCGGGGCCTTCGGCGGAAGGGTCAATTTCATCGGGCACAGGCATGGCCAGGGCGGGCGAGCCCTCGGGCGGGTCTAGCTCGTCGGCCCAGTCATCGCCGAGCACACCGGCGCCGTCGCCACGGCCGCGGTCCATCACGACGACCGTTGCCCCATCGCTGGCCACCGCGGCGGTCTGGTTTGCCGTGAGCACCACGGGCTCGCTCAGCCCGGCCACCACACGGGTCCGGCCAGCCAGGCAGGCGATGGTTGCGCCGCCGTCCGGCTCCGCGGTGACATGGAAGCGGCCCCGAGGCGTGGACACCGTTGCGGGACCAACCACGACTTCGTGACGCCACGGGCTCTGACGGCGACCAGCAGCAAACCACAGTTGGCCTCGCTCCAAGCGCGTAACCAACGATGGCTCCCCGCCGGGAGCCCGAACCTGTTCACGATTCCACGTGGACCAAGGGGCAACACGGGTGACGGCCCCATCGGGGTCCGTCAGCGTGATCGGTTCGGTCGCGCCAGTGCGTTCGGTGCCCGATTCTTTCGGATTATCCGATTGCCTTCGGCCACCCATAGTCACGGTGCGTCACATTATCGCAAACTTCAACTCGGAGCGTGATGTTAGGCGGAGACTGAGGCTGAACCAGCAGCAATCAAACCTGGCAGGCCTCGCACAGGTACACCGGCTTGTTGCCAAGGCGAATTTTGGAGACGACGCCGCGGCATCGCAGACAGGCCAATCCATCTCGTTCGTAGACCTGCATCTCACTGGTCCAGTTGCCGGGCTTGCCGGTGAGATCTGCGTACTGACCGTCTGAGGTGGTGACCCCGCGGTGCTTGGCCGATTCATGCAAGGTCTCCACCAGAGCCCGAAAGAACCGGCGAATTTCCTGGGTGGAGAGCGACGACACATCCCGATCGGGACGAAGCCCAGACGCATGCAGGATTTCGTCGGCGTAGACCGGGCCAACGCCGGCAACCACGGAGCGATCCAGCAGCAGCGAACGCAGCCGAGTGCCACGACGGCGCAGGATCCGTTCGCCGAAAACCGTCCATGACACCGGCTCATCCAGCACGTCCACGCCTAGGGTGGCCAAGGCCGGAACCGCCACTGCGAGCTGGTCGAACGGGACAACGAATGCCTCGAGCTTGCCCGTCTCGTCGACCGCTCGAAGATGGCCGCCCTGGGTAAACGTGATCACGATCTTGGTGGCCTTGTCGACCACATCCTTGGCGGCATGCCGGCGGAGCTGGCCACCACCAGAAATGTCGAACACCAGCGCATCACCGGAATCCAGCTTGCCCACGAGAAGGAGGTCACGGCGGACGATCGAGTTGATCTTGGTGCCCTCCAGCAACCCGGAGAACTGCTTCTTGTTCGTATGACGCGGGATGGTCCCCGAACCGGGTACCTCAACCGTCTTGATGCGCTTCCCACCGACTTCGCGATCCAGGTCGCGTCGCAGGGTTTCGATCTCGGGCACCTCAGCCATCGGATTCCTCTTCTGCGGGGACAGCCCCGCGTTGTGGGTCGAGCCGTTGCCACGCCTCTTCGGCGGCGGCCTGCTCGGCCTGCTTCTTGGACCGGCCGGAACCGGAGCCGAACGCGTCCTCGTCGAGGAGGACCACCGCCCGGAAGGTCTTGTCGTGTTCTGGACCGGCCTCGGTGATCTCGTAACGGATCTGCCGGTCGTGTTCTTGCGCTACCAACTCGTGGAGTCGGCTCTTGTGATCGGGGGACCCCGCAGCCGCCAGCCGCGGCGCCACAAGCTGTTCCACCAAGACCCGGGCCGCAACTTCTCCACCGTCGAGATAGACGGCACCAATCACGGCTTCCATGGCATCGGCCAAGATCGAGGGCCGGTCCCGACCCCCCGAAGCGGCCTCACCCTTGCCCAACAAAAGCACCTCGCCCAGCCCAAGCTCAACGGCCATTTCGGCCAAAGCCGGCGCACACACCACGGAGGCCCGAATACGCGAGAGTTGACCCTCGCCCGCCTCTGGGTGCCGCCGGAAAATGTCGTCCGTCACCACCAGGCCCAGCACGGCGTCGCCCAGAAACTCCAACCGTTCGTTCGACGAGAACCCGGCGTGTTCTGCGCAATACGAGCGATGGGTGAGTGATCGCCCAAGCAGGGCTGGGTCCACGAATTGGTACTCGAGCCGCTCAGCGAAGGCGGCCAGCGCCTGAGGCGAAATCGGGTAGGTGGGTCGGGACGCGTGGTTAGAAGCCGGCGTGGCCACATGACCATCCGGCAAGACGTCGGTGGCCTCAGGCCAGCCCCGACCGTCTGTCACGAGCTACTTGCCGTCAAGCTTGGCGAACACGTAGTCGACTGCGTCACGAACCGTCTTGAGGTCTTCGAGATCTTCGTCCTCGATACGGAAGCCAACTGAGCGCTCGCCCAGTTCTTCTTCGAGCTCTTCGACCAGCTCGATCAGTGCAAGCGAGTCTGCACCGAGGTCATCGTTGAACGAATCCCCCTCGTTGATGCCCGACGGCTCGGTCTCGAGAATGTCGGCGAGACGGTCACGGACCAGCTCAAAGACTTCTTGACGGCTCATGGGCGCCTGTTCCACGTGGGTCTCGGCGGGCACAATATTCTCCTAGTCGGGGGATGGACAGCGGGACACTGTACCAACTACCAGACTTTGTGCGCTTGTGAAAGATTGTGGACGTCCGAACGGCGACCAAAAGGCCGTTCTGGGCCAACCAACTACTCCGGCCGGATGGCCTTCCCAATGGCACCGACGAGGTCCACATCCACCATTTCTACGGCGACGCGCACGGCGTTGACCACCGCGGTGGCCGACGAGGACCCATGGCTGATGATGCACGGCCCGTTGAGCCCCAAGAGCATGGCCCCGCCCGTGTTGTCGGGCTCGAGTTGACCATAGAGCGGGAACAGCGCCGGGAGGAGAACCTCGCCCGCCGCTTTGGTCTCCTCGGACGTGGCGAAGGCGGCCAAGATGGCGTTGACCAGTGCTTTCATACCGCCCTCGAGCGTCTTGAGCACAACATTGCCGGTGAATCCGTCGGTGACCACCACATCAATGTCGGGCGACATGATGTCTCGACCTTCCACATTTCCCACGAACACGCCCCCGCTGACTTCCGCCCAAGCGCCCTCCGCCAATAGCGCATGGGTGGCCTTTACCAGCGGGCTGCCCTTGGTGGGTTCCTCGCCAATGGAGAGCAAGCCAACCCGAGGTGCCTCCAGGCCATAACGGTGCCGGGCGTAGACGGCGCCCATCTGGGCGAACTGCACCAGCCACTCTGGCGAACACTCGGCGTTGGCGCCGGCATCGAGCAGGACCGTCGGGAGATCGGCACCCGGGCACGGAATGGGCGTGGCAATGGCCGGGCGAAACACGCCGGGTAGGCGCTTCATCCGCAGCAAGGCCGAGGCCATAGTTGCCCCGGTGTTCCCGGCCGACACCATGGCGCAGGCCTTGCCGTCCCGCACCGCTTCTGCGGCGCGAACCAGCGAGGAATCCTTCATGGTGCGGACGCTCTTGCCGGGGTCCGCGTCCATGGCGATCACCTCGGATGCGGGGATGACCTCGATGCCGCCGGTATCACCCAGTTCCTCGGGCCGACCCACAAGCACAATGGACACGCCGAGTTCGTCCCGGGCGCGAACAGCGCCGGCCACGATCTCCGCCGGCGCCTTGTCGCCCCCCATGGCATCAATGGCAACGGGCAAGCGGTTCTGGTTGGTCATGCGAGGACCAGGATCAGTCGACGTCGATGGCCTGGCGGCCGTGGTACCAGCCACAGTTGCCGCACACCACGTGAGGCAGCTTGGCCGACCCACAACGGGGGCACAGGCTCCGGGACGGAGCATCGAGCGTCCAGGCAGAAGCTCGGCGGCTCCGGCTCTTGCTCTTGGAGGTCTTCTTCTTTGGGACAGCCATCGTCGTCGTCCTGCTGGTCGAGATCTTCAGGCACGGCGGTGCGCCTGACGCGAGGGGTAGATGGTAGCGGGGCGACCCCGCTTGGTCGAAGTCGAGCGGCAGCCCCGGGGGTGACCGGGCCTACAACTCGAGATCGTTGAGCGCGGCCCAGCGGGGGTC
>JANXNS010000184.1 GCA_025353965.1 Aquihabitans sp. | reverse complement strand
TCGACCGTGGAAATCCGGGCTAGCACGGCCAGGTCTGCATCGAGCGCCAACTCCCCAGACTCAATCTCGGCCTCGGTGATTCGATGGGTGAAGACCAAACGTTCGGACAGCCAAATCAGGTCTGCCACCAGCTCGCCGATGGTCATGAGTGGACCACTGGTGGACCCGAGCTGGCGAAGAACCTCGATGAGTTCGTCCACCGAAGGCGGCTCGATCGCCGTCTGGTGGAGCTCGGCCATAAGCGAGTCGGCCAGGATCTCCATCGACTCAACACCGTCAGTTAGCGCCAGGCATCGTCGGGCCAAGATGGTGATGATCTCGTCGAGCATGGCGGCGATCCTAAGTGTCACTACCCCCGCGTACTCTCGCACTATGGCAGACCCTGGCGGCACCACCGAGACCCGGTTCGACCGGTATCAGAACCGGCTCGACGTGCGGGCGGTACCGCCCCAGGGCGGGTACGTGGCCAAGCGGTGCCCACTGCGCGTGCAACTCGACGTGTACCCACCCGAGGGTGCGGTTGCGTTGGAGCCATCGCCAGTCGAGCAGCTGCGCATGGACGACGGCATTGCCTTCGAGGCCACCGTGTTTGCCGAGCTCGGAGCCCTGCACCCCACCGCGGCCGTGGTCGACGGTGCCCAGCCCGCCGCCGGTCAGGAATCAGACACGCTGGCCGCCATGGCCGACGGCGCACCGATCGTGCTGGGCGGGCGGCTCCCGACCGATCTGGTGGGCCGTCGGGCCGGCAAGCCGGACCTGCTCGTGCGGGCCGAACGCACCCCCGCGGGGGCTTGGGCGTATCACCCGGTCGACGTGAAGCACCACCTCACGCTGGACGTGCGCGCCCCCAAGCGGCCCGAACTCGGCGCACTGGTTGCCGGCCTGGAGGACCCGGGCCGCGCCGCGGCCACGCTGGCCACCGAGTTCGTGCTTCGGGCCCACCGAGGAGACCGCCTCCAGCTCGCCCATTACCACCGCATGCTGGAGGTAACGCCCCATGCCTCCGCCCGAGCGGTCGGCGCCATCATCGGCACTGAGCAGCAAGTGGTGTGGCAACCGTTGGACAGGCCCGTGCTCCAACAGCAGTGGGATCGCAGACCGGCGGTCAACGAGAGCGCGCTGCAGCGGTATGACTTTGAGTTCGCCTTTCGCTTAGATGTGTTGGCTTCGGCCGCCGCCGGCTCCCCGATCGTTGAGCCCGTGTCCATCAGCGAGTGCGGGTCCTGCCCGTGGAATGGCTGGTGCCGCCCCCAACTGGTTGCGGCCGACAGCGTGAGCTTCGTCCCCGGCTACGGCTACAAGGAATGGCACGTGCTCCGTCGGGCCGGGATCACCTCCCGTGCTGAGTTGGCGGCGCTGGACCTCCACTCGGCCCGCGTCCGAGATGCCTACGACGCCGTCGCCCCGCTGGCCGACGCGTACGCGGCGGCCGCCTTGGGCAAACCCACTGCGGCCATCGCGGAAGTAGTCGGCAAGGGGGCCAAGAAACGGATTGCCACCTTGGCCGCCTACGGCATCCACACCGCCGCTGATTTGCTGGCGTTAGACCCGGCGGTCGTTGCCCTGTCCGGTCAGCCATTGCGGTCCCTCGCTGACGCCGTCCACGGCTCGCAGGTGCTGGCCAACGGGGGTCGACCGGAGCTTCGCCACACGGTCGACCACCTCATTGTGCCGTCGGCGGATGTGGAGATCGACATCGACATGGAGAACGCCATCGACGGCACCGCTTACCTGTGGGGTGCCCGGCTGGACGACACCTATCACCCGTTCGTGAACTGGGACCGGCCTGGGCCAGCCACGGAGGCAGCGGTGTTCGCCGCCTTCTGGGACTGGCTGAAGGACCGTCGCCGAGCCAGTGCCGCGGCGGGCCACAGCCTTGCGGTGTACTGCTGGTACCAGGGCGCAGAATCTCGGGCGCTTCGTAGCGGAGCCAAGGCGGCAGCGGATCAGCTTGGTCTGGCCCAGGCGCCGGGACAGGTGGAGGCGTTTCTGGCCAGCGACCAGTTCGTCGACCTCTACGAGGTCTTCACCACCCAGCTCATCACCGGCACCAGTGCCGGCCTCAAAACCGTGGCCACCAATGCGGGGTTCGCGTGGCGAGACAGCGACCCCAACGGGGCGGACTCCATGGCTTGGCACGCCGAAGCAGTCGGCGCGCCAGACCAGGCCGCCCGCAGCTCGGCTCGGGCCCGGCTTTTGGCCTACAACGAGGACGACGTTCGCGCTACCGCGGTAGTGCGGGCCTGGATGCGAGATGACCTAGCTCACCCCTGAGCGCCCCGACGGGACTGTCAGATTCTTTGTGTAACCGGCCGTGATGGTCATGGTTAGTTGGCGGCCTGGATGCGGTCGCCGTAGTGGATGGTCAGGGCGTTCAGTATGGGCTTCCAGGCGTTGATCCGCCCACTCGGGTTTGATCGGTTTG
>JANXNS010000180.1 GCA_025353965.1 Aquihabitans sp. | reverse complement strand
CGAGGGCCTTGATGAACTTGTTGAGCTCACGGGCCTTGTCCGACGAGATGCCAGCCTGGATGGTTGCGGTCTGACGGACCGTCATGCCGGAGGCTTCTTCGACCTTGCCGTAGTCGAGAATCTTCAGCGATACCTTGCGTTTGACGAGCTTCTCTTCCAGCAGGGTCCGCAGGGCGATGAGCCGGTCCTCCGAGGCGGTAGCCAACTTGATCTCGGTCTCGCCGAGATCCATCGATGAGTTGGTTCCCTTGAAGTCGTAACGGTTGGTGAGTTCCCGGACCGCCTGGTCGACCGCATTGCGGACCTCCTGCATATCGACCTCGGACACCACATCGAAGCTGGGCATGAACGCAGGTTACCGCTGGGCCGGGTGCTAAAGCAGACGAGCCCCCGCCGAAGCGGGGGCCCGTCTTCACGTGGGCCGAGTTGGATTTGAACCAACGTAGGCATAAGCCGACGGGTTTACAGCCCGTTCCCTTTGGCCACTCGGGCACCGACCCAGGAACGGGAGATCGTAGCAAGCGGGCCGGTCACCCCACCACAACGAGTTCGTGGGCGGCCCGGGATGCGGCCAGGTAGACCTCCGACGGGTTCATGGCCTCGGTGTTCACCACTACGGCGTCGTACTCCACGCCCTTGTGGCTCCAGGCGTCCTTCACGGTGATCACGGCGACGTTGGGCCACCGAGACCGCAAGTCTTCGGCCGTCGTCTCGACCACGCCGTCAGCCGGGTCCACCTCGTGGACGGGAACGCCGGTGGGTCGGATGCCGACCAATTCCACGGCGTCGATTCCATAGTCCGCGGCATGGGCGTTGAGCCACGCGGCTATCTCGGCCGACATCCGGTAGGCGGTGGTCATTTCGGCGGCGGGTACGCCCAAGATGTCTGCTGCGGCCCGCAAGCCCAGGCCGCGGGGGTTGGAGCGTTGGGCATCGTCGCCTACCAGGCTGAGGCCTGCGGAGCGGCGTTGCACGGCCCGGAGCTGCAGCAGGGTGAGGTCCTGGGCCTCGTCCACAATGACGTGGCCGTAGGTAGCGGGCACGCCTTCGAACCGGGCCCGTACTTCGTCGGCCAGGGCGCCGTCGGACTGCTCGGCCAGCCAGGCGGCGATGAAGTCGGGTTCGGCCCCAAGTTGGGTAAGAACCGCCCGACTCCGGAGCTTCTTGAGGGCCTGAGTGCTGGTGGTTGTGGGCCATACATCGGTGGCTGCTTTGGAAATGTCTCCCGGTTTGAGACCATGACGGTTGGCGAGCATGGCCACAAACGCTTTCCGCTGTTCTCGGTACGGGATGGCCCGGCTGCGAAGTAGCCGGACTGCGGCGGCGACCTCAGGTAGCCGAATGCGGGTGAGACCAACCTTGATCTCGGCAGGGGAACAGAGGCTGTCGAGGAACCGGTCCAGCAGCGGTAGCCATCGTTCGTCGCTTCCGGCCGCGTTGGATGGCCCGAGCAGGCGGTCGAAGGTGGTTTGCACGATTCGGCTCTCGCCCAGCGTTGGTAACACGGCCGAGACGAAGCGAAGGAACTTGTCGCTCGGCCCGATGACGAGGATGCGGCCGGCGGTGAGGCGGGTGTCGTTGTAGACCAGCCAGGCCGCTCGGTGGAGCCCCACCATGGTCTTGCCGGTGCCGGGTCCGCCGCGCAACACCAGCTTTGCGGTGGGGTCGAGGCGGACCAGTTCATCCTGCTCGAATTGCAACGTGGCCACTGCGGCGCGCATTTCGGTACCGCGGCTGCGGGACAGTTCGCCCAGCAGGGGTGATGAGCCGGCCACTTCGCCGGTTGAAAAGTCTTCGACGAAGAGGTCGGTGATCGAGCCGACGTAGGTGACGCGGCGATCGAGGCCCATCGGTTCGTCGAAGCGAGCCCGGTAGAACCCGCCAGCGAAGGGTGCCCGCCAGTCGATCACCAGTTGTTCGCCTTCGAGGTCGATGCCGTAGAGGCCCACCCGCCAGGGCTGGTCATCGTCGATGCGGCCGAAGACCACCAGTTCTTGTTGGAATTTGGCGATGGTGCCGCGCACGACGGCATCGATGTATTCGTCGGCCAGGGCATCGGCGCCGCCGCCGGAGATGGTGGCCAGCGTTCCGAGTTTTCGTTCCACGGCTTGGCGGGCGCGGGCTAGCGCCGCCCGTTCGGTCGGGAGGGCCACGGGGGTGGGGCGCGGCGATGCGGTGGGCGTTGACACGCGGACCTCCGGCTGGTTGGCGTCGTGCAAGGGGTTGCCAACCGTAGTGCCGCGTCCCGCCGGCTGCTTGTCCGCTTGACGGGTCCGCCTTAACCCGCCCAAGCTCGCCAGGTCAAAGCCGTCAGGCCGGGCACCGGGAGCACCTTTGGGACACGACCACGACCACAGCGCTGCTGCCATGCGAGCGGGCGCCCGGCATCAGGGCCGGTTGTTCGCCGCCTTCGCGCTGTTGTCAGTGTTCATGGTGGTGGAGGTAGTGGCGGGGCTGGTGACCGGCTCGTTGGCGTTGCTTTCCGATGCCGGACACATGGTGACCGACGTGCTCGGACTGGGCATGGCCTTGGCGGCGATCCGCCTGGCCTCACGGGGCAGCACGGCCCGGCACCGGACCTTTGGCCTCTACCGATTGGAGATCCTGGCGGCGCTGGCCAACGCGGTGCTCCTGTTCGGCGTAGCTCTGTATGTGCTGGTGGAGGCGGTGGGTCGCTTTGCCGACGCGCCACCAGTCGCGAGCGGTCAGATTTTGGTGGTGGCGGTACTTGGCCTCGGCGCCAACCTGGTGGCATTCGCGCTTCTGCGCGATGGGGCTTCGGAGAGCCTGAACGTGGAGGGCGCCTACCTGGAAGTCGTGTCCGACACCGTTGGTTCGGTTGGGGTAATCCTGGCCGCGCTGATCATCCGCTTCACCGGCTGGGCGTGGGTGGACCCGTTGGTGGGCGTGGCCATTGGCTTGTTCATCCTCCCCCGCACCTGGCGGCTGGGCCGTCAGGCTGCTCGGATTCTGGTCCAGGCGGCGCCGCCAGGGACCGACTTGGAGGTGGTGGAGGCGGACCTCCGTGCCCTGGCGGGCGTGGTCGACGTCCATGACCTCCACGTCTGGACGCTCACATCGGAGATGGATGTCGCCTCAGCTCACCTGATGATTGGTGACGATGTGGATGGCCACGGGGTGCTGGATCAGGCCCAACACCTGCTGCGCACCACCTACGGCATTGCTCATGCCACCCTGCAGGTGGAACCGGCCAGCCATGAAGGTTGCGAGGACCTGACCTGGTGAAGGCGGCGCTAGACCGCTAGGTCGTCGGCAGGGGCATGGCGAGCATCGGTTTGGGGTTCCACCAGGGCCACTTCGCCAGTGAGTGCTTCGAGGCGGGCCCAGCTGGCTACGTCCTCCTGATTAGTGAGCAGGATCACCTGCGGTGGTCCTGCACTGCGGGCCAGCAACTCGAGAAGCGAGAGACGGGTCGACGGGTCGACGTCGGCGAATGGGTCATCGAGAATCAGCGGGAAACTCTCGCCGTCGGCGCCGATCGTGCGGAGACGGGTGAGATGGGTGAGCACGGCGTGGGCCACCTCGGCGGTTTCTTCATCGAGTTCCGGTGCGGTGGTCGACACCTGCCCCAGGGAGCGGAGTTGGCGATGAAGTCGGGCGGTGGCGGCAATGTCATCGTGGTGGGCCATGGCCCACTCGACGCTCACGTCGCCGGCCAGGCGAGTCCAGTCGACCGATGCCGTGCGGTGGTCCTCAGCGACGGCGAGAAGCCGTCGGCGTTGTTCGGAGCCCGTGAACATTCCGTCGACTCGCTGGACCACGAAGCCCAGGTAACTCTCGGCTCCAGCGTCAGCGAGAGCAGATGTCTCGGAGCGTTCAGCGGCGTTGGCCCGGGCCCGGTAGAAGAACGAGAGGAGGATGGTGATCAAGCCGATGGCAAGGACGGGGAGGGCCATCGTTGGTCGAACCACGGTCAGGGGAAGCGCAGCCAGCAATGAGGTGCCCGAGACCATGGCGGTGTGGCGACGCATGATCACGTGTTGGTCCAGCGCATCCTCCAGCAATTGGTGTCGCCTCTCGATGCGGGCCACCAACTCGGCATCTTCAATGGTCAGATCGATGCCGTCGTTGAGTGACTGCAGTTCGTCCTCGGTGATGCGTACACGGGCTGCGCTCGACCATAATTCGGTCTGGTTGAGCTCGGCTAGGCGATGAATGATTTCGTCCCGCTGGCTGTCGGCGCCGAGCTTCGAGCGATCAAGGTGCAGGAGTTGGCCAGCTCGACCGGCGTTGATGCCATGGTGAGCCAAGAGGTCGATGCGCCCGTCGGCTAGGCGGAATTCGTCGCTTACGTCGCGGCCGTCGTCGACGTTGATGACCCGATGGACGCCCCCGCTCGGGCGGAAAACGGCCAGGTGGCGTCCGGAGTCGGTGGCCAACTCGAGGTGGACCCCGCCCCGGGTGCTGGCCAGGCCCCCGATGAGCTCGTCAGCGAGTCCGGCCCGGACGTGTTCGTCTACCCCGGCCACCACGGTCAGCCGTGGATGGAGGGCAAGCGAGACGTTGGTCTGGTCAGCTTCGATGACGAGTCGGGTGAACCGCACAGGAGGGTGATCGGCCGATTTGGCGCCGACTTAAGGCTCATCTGGGTCGAATGGCCCATGTTCCCAGCTCGGCGATGTCGGGGCCTCCGCGCCGGGGGTCAGCTCGCTTTCGTCGGCGAGGCCCGGCATCGCTATGATTACCAGCCGGTTCCTGCTCCCACGTCTGGTGGCAGGTGTCCTCGCCTCCTTAGCTCAGTCGGCAGAGCGCTTCCATGGTAAGGAAGAGGTCGTGGGTTCGATTCCCACAGGAGGCTCGCAAGTCAGTTCCTGGCGGCGTAGCTCAGTTGGTCAGAGCACTCGGCTCATAATCGAGTTGTCACCGGTTCGAACCCGGTCGCCGCTACCAAACGCCTCCCAAGTACCCCATCTCAAACCACCGACATCCTGCAAGGAGCCCGCCATGGGCAAAGAAAAGTTCGAGCGTAATAAGCCGCATTTGAATATTGGTACGATGGGTCATATTGACCATGGCAAGACGACGTTGACGGCGGCGATTACGAAGACGTTGCATGATGCGGATCCGAAGACGGCGTTTA
>JANXNS010000140.1 GCA_025353965.1 Aquihabitans sp. | reverse complement strand
CATCGCTGAGTACATGTGGTTTCACACCTACAAAGTCGAACGTTGCGAGGGCTGGGAGGAGGTCAATCGCTTGAAGTACCTCTTCCGTGGCTCGCCCGATGGCAAGCGCAGCACCGCCTCAGATTTTGCGTGGCAGGCCTGGAAGCTGGTGGAGAACACGTGATTTTCTCGATGAAGAATCGGTTGAAGATGCTGATCTTCCTCTCGGCTGGGTTGTTCATCGCTATTGGCTTCTTCACGCCTGGTCCTGAGGTGGCCGGGGTTACGATCGGACGACTCGGGCTGCTCGAATCGGTCCTGGGCGCGCTGATCGTCGCGTTCAACCGCTGGCTCTGGAGGGTTCGGCCGTTCTGCTGGATGAAAACTGGCCCAGATCTGCGCGGCACCTGGAAGGGCACCATGACCAGCACCTTTGATAACCAGACCCGCACCGCCTACATCGCGATTCGGCAGACGTTCTCGGAAATCGAGGTTCGATTGCTGACCGAGGAGTCAACATCCGAGACGACGAGCTCCCAGCTGCTGCGCCGGCCTGACGACCTGAGCATCATCGAGTACTCGTACAACAACGTCCCCCGGGCCTTGGTCAGAAAGCGGAGCGAGATCCACTTCGGTGCAGCGAGGCTCGAGTGCACAGGTCAGAGCCCAGATCGGATCGAAGGGTCGTACTGGACCGACCGCAAGACCACCGGGGAGTTGGTGTTTGTCGGGCGGTCCAAGAAGGTGATCCAAACCTTCGCTGAAGCATCCGCTGAATTGGGTGCCTAAATCATCCCTGCCTTGGGCGTCGACGGCGGGGTCCTCGCCTGTGTCCGATCGGCGTTTGGCCACAAGCGATTCCTATTCCTCGCAGGTCTCGTCCATAGCGGTCAGCGGGCGGCTCAACGTGGATCTGCAGGACCTTCGTAACGCGCTGCCTGAAGGTGGCCTTGGCCGGGACTAGCACGGCGACGGATCCTATGTGCTGGACCTCCGGGCGTAGCGGGGGCCAGGCCGGGTGCCTATGAACCCCATTCTCGTGAGCCAGATGTGATTGGTGAGCCCGGGCGAGCGTCAATTCCAAGCCGTTCCCTGAGTGCCTGCGCGAGTTCGACTCCTTTGGGGCCACGCACGTTGTCGGTCAAGACCCGCGATGCCCTTGATTCCTGCACGTAAGCAAGCGTTCCCGCGAAATCAGCATGGTTAGTCATCGCAACCTGACATGAATCCTGATCGATCTCCAGAATCGGGTCATCCAGCCGTGAGAACATCGCGGTAAGCCGCATCGAGTAACCAACAGGCCGGTTCATCTCGGGCCGATCCCCCCGCCCCTCAAGGAGCACGAAGCGGCCTTCTGCCTGTGCGGCGGACCCCTCGGGAGACCTTGCATCGATGAGCGATCCGATCCCAAACCCGAACCGTTGGTAGACCAATGCTTCCTTCATCTGCTTGTCGCTGACCAGGACCGGAAACTGGGTGAGCTCGGCCAACGCGCACATGGCGCGCTGCAGTGTGCCGCGATGTGCGTAAATGTAGACAGGCCCCTGTCCAACCTTCTCCATGACACGCGTTCTTAGCGCGTCTTCCGCATCCTCCTGCGAATAGGTTCTCTGTCGGTCAGGACTCCCGTAGGTGCTGTCCAGCACGAGCTCGTCGACCTCAATTACTTCTTCAACTGGCCAAGCGAAATCGCCTGAGTAGCCTGTTCTGTAGCCATCTGCGTGCTCGCACATCACCTGAGCACTGCCGAGCATATGACCGCTATCGAGTAGCTCAGCGTGACCTTCTGGTAGAGAGATCTGCGTACCCGGCACAAACTCCCGAAAATTGCTGCGGATGTCGAGCGTGAAGTTCCGTTCGGCGATCAATAGGGCACGTGTGCCAGGAAGAGTTATCAAGTCCTGCAACCCGAGGCTGGTCTCGAAGCCACGCATGTGATCCTCATGAACGTGTGACTGCGCGCGCACGGGTATGCCACGATGAAATCCATCTGCGCAGAGATCAGGGCCCAACACGACAGCGCCAGACGCTGAGATTGAAGTCCGCCAGTCGCTATTCATCGGCAAGTGCCTTCTCCAGGGCAGGATTGACAAGAGCTTCGAGTTCATTGGCGGTGTGGCGCGAACTCATCTGACCATTTGCAATTAGGGTAAATCGCTCAGGGCTCAGAGAGCCAGACAGCCCATCGATGCCGGCAATCTCAATGGTTCGAGATAGCAGCGACGTCCGTTCTGCCTTGCTCATTTCAGCTAGCCGAACCTGAACTTGCTTCTTTGCTACTGAACCCACGAATACGAAGACCCGTTCGATCCGTGGTCGGAGTCTGACGACAGCCGACACCGCGTCTGTCACGGTCTCACCTGCGCGGCGCGTGCGCATGACGACTTGACCGACTTCCTTGCCGGTCAGACGACTCTCTAGAGCAAGGCGTGCGAGGTCCCGCATTTCGTGATCCGATCCAAGTCGACCGATCTCCTGCCCTGCGGTCATCGACAGCTGTCCGGCCGAAGACTGCCAGTCGATCCAGTCGTGGATGTCATCGGGAAGGTTCAACAGCCGAAGGAACCTTGAGATCATGGTTGTTCCGCGCAGGTGGCACGTCTCAGCTAAGTCTTCAGCCGTGGCGCCCGCATCCAAGGCCTTCCTCAGAATGGCCGCGACCTCCAGGGGGCTGGCGGGTCGATGACCGCGATGGGTCCCGACGCTGAGCAGGAGTGCCTTCTGATCGTCGACGGTAATCCCTTGAAGCATCAGCTCAGAAAGCCAGCATCGTTCAAACCAGCCTCGATGAAGGTCGCTGCAGCATCCGACTGTGTCAGGCCTTCAGCCTCGGCGAACGACTGGAGCGCCGAATGTGTCGTGGTACTGACATCGATGATGATCTGCGTGCCAAAGGCTCCGGTCTCGGCCTTTTCAATGAGTTCCTCCACAGACGTGTCCGGATTGGAGCGCTTCTCCTTCTGCAGCTTCTCCTTCTGGTTCTTCGTCATTGAACTCATCGTCTTCGCGAGCTGGACAGCCTCATCCACGTCGGGTTCGTTCCTACCGACGGATGCGGCGTCCTGCGCGCGAATCGCAGCATCAAGTGTCGCTGTTCCATCCTGCACCAGCGTCTTCAGTTCCGGTACAAGACGGTCGTACTTGATAACCTCTCGAATGCGGGTCTGAGGCAGGCCCACCTTCTCGGCGACGATCTTGACGTCCTGGTCGTAGTGGTAATACAGGTACGAAATGGCGTCCTTAACCTCGGGCCGGGTCAGATCGAGCCTGACCAGGTTCTCAGTGACCGAGACGATCTTGGCCTCTGGCTCGGACAATTTTCTGTCGAGCACGGCCGCCGAAATTGTGGCGTGGTTGAGCAGTCGCACAGCTTGGAATCGGCGCTGGCCGGTGAGAATCTGATACTTGCCAGGAGCATCCGCCGGACAGACAACGATCGGCTCCAGCAGCCCAACTTGCTGGATACTCTCGGCGAGTTCCTCGATATCTTTGGTTGCATTTTTGTTGGTTCGGACCTGACCCATGCCGATCTCAAGCTCGGCAAGTGGTATGTCACGAATCTCTTTGACGACTGCAATAGGCATTTGGCCTAACCCTTCTGTGGCTGGGGGTGATCAAGATCAAGAATTCTTCTCAAGTCAGCTGGTGCGGGGGCACTCGCCATGGGGGCGTCATCCACGTACGACGCGAAGACCTCGCGCTTTTCGGCGAGGATAGCTGCGATGCGATCCTCGATCGTGTTGACTGCCAGGAGGCGGATCGCGATCAGTGGCGAGGTGCGGCCGAACCGATGAGCGCGCCCGATGGCCTGGTCCTCTGTCGCTGGATTCCACCAACGATCGAACAGCAGGACGTGGCTGGCCTCGGGAATGTTGAGGCCCACCCCTCCTGCCTTGATGGATACGAGCAACGCTGCAGGTCCATCGGCCGATCGAAAGGAGCCGACGACCGCATCTCGCTGCTTGTCGTTCATCTCTCCGTGGTAGAGGAGCGACCTCATCGGGAGCGCCTCCCGAAGCCACTTCAGGGTTTCAAC
>JANXNS010000135.1 GCA_025353965.1 Aquihabitans sp. | reverse complement strand
GTCTCAGCTCCAGAACAAGGCCAAGGCCATGCAAGTCCTGGCCTCACGCCTGTTGAAGCTCGAGCAGGATCGTCAGGCGGCCGAGCTCTCCGAAGCCCGCCGCGATCAGACCGGCGGTGGTGGCCGTTCGGAGAAGGTGCGGACCTACAACTTCAAGGAGAACCGCGTTTCTGACCATCGCATCGGGCTCACGATCTACAAGCTGGACAAGGTCCTGGCTGGAGACCTCGGCGACGTCAACGACGCACTGGTTCAAGATGAACAGACCCGCCGCCTCACCGAGCACACATGACCGACTCGGGTTCGGGCGGGAAGACCGTCGCCTGGGGGGAACTCCTGGCCGAGACGACGGCGCTGCTGGCTGATGCTGGCGTTGGGTCTGCGGCGCAAGAAGCTCGGTGGATCGTCGAGACGGCCAGCGGTATGGAGGGGAGCGAACTGCTGCTCGGCTTCGACACCCCCGCAACCGTGCGTGGGGTTGCTCATCTGGACGCCCTGGTGGCCCGGCGGCGAGCAGGCGAACCGGTTCAGTACGTGTTGGGTAGCTGGGGTTTTCGGACGCTCGACCTGTTCTGTGACCGCCGCGCCTTGATCCCGCGTCCGGAGACGGAGCAGGTGGTAGAGGTGGTGCTGGCCGAACTGGATCGTCTCCTCCTCTCGCGGCACGGGGACCACCGTCCCGTCGCGGCTGATCTCGGCACGGGGACCGGTGCCATTGCCCTGTCGATTGCGGTGGAGCGGCCGGGCACCGATGTGTGGGCGGTGGACCGTTCGTCGGAGGCGCTCGCCGTCGCCCGCGCCAACCTCACCGGTCTGGGCATGGCGGGCACGCGGGTCCGTTTGGTGGAGGGCTCCTGGTTCGAGCCACTCCCAACTGAGTTGCGCGGCGGCATCGACCTGCTGGTCACGAACCCGCCCTATGTGGCCGCTCACGAAGACCTCCCGGCCGAGGTTCGTGAGTGGGAGCCGGTGGACGCGCTGGTCCCGGGCCCCACCGGCCTTGAGGCCTACCAGGCACTGCTGTCTGAGGCCGCCGACTGGCTGGCCCCCGGCGGCGTATTCGTTGCCGAGATCGGTTCCACCCAGGCCGAGGCGGTCAGCGCCCTAGCGGTCGCCGCCGGGCTACTCGATGTACAGGTTCACCAGGACCACGCCGGCCATGACCGCACCGTTGTGGCCCGTCGAGCCGACTGACCACCAGCTTGCCGTTCGGTAGCCTTCGGCGGTGGCCGATCGAACTGACCCAGAGGTGGTGCCCGTTGGCGACCCGGCCTCGATGGATCGGGCGACAGCGGTGCTGCTCGCCGGGGGCACGGTGGTGTTGCCCACCGACACGGTCTACGGGCTGGCTGCGTTGCCCAGCGTGGCCGGGGCGACCGATCAACTGGTGACGCTGAAGGCCCGAGCGGCAGCCCAGCCGTTCGCCGTGCTGGTGGCCGACGTGGCCCAGGCGTACGACCTGATCGAGCCGCCCGCTGATCACATCGCGGCGTGGATGGCTGAGCTGTGGCCGGGGCCGCTGACCCTGGTGCTGCGTCGATCCGTGGTCGCCGGCAACCTGGTGTTGGGGGGGGACCCCGAAACGATCGGGGTGCGTTGCCCTGACCACGCATTCGTACGGGAGTTGGCGGCCCGCGTAGGCCCGATCGCCACCACCAGCGCCAATTACCACGGCCAACCAACGCCGACCACGGCCCCCGCTGCCGCGGCGGCACTTACCGGCCCGGTTGGCCTAGTGATCGACGGTGGGTTGGCCGGCACGGTTGCTTCGACCGTGGTTGATGCAACTTCGCAAACGTGGCGCATTTTGCGGCTCGGAGCCATTGGCACGGATCGTCTCGGCTGAACCCGGGTTGGCGGTTCGCGGGGCCTGCGAACCAAGCTGTTCGGGTGACAACCCGGCTCGGCTTTGTAATTATCTTCGCCGGGATCGTGCTCATCATCTTGCGGGCGGCCAACTGGATCGACGCCGAGTGGGCCGATATTGCGTCGACCTTGGCCATCGTTATCGGGGCGCTGGCGGTGGCCATCGACGGCGAAGCGGCTGACCACAAAGCCAAGTAATCCGTTCGTTCAGCGGAAGGTAAATACCCCTTCGGCATCGACGTGGCCCGAGCGGCCAGCGGTCTCGTCGGCCAGGAATTCTTCCAGCACATCGGGCTGGGTACTGCCGCCCCAGGCCCGTTGGCCGTCGGGCAGGAGCGTGGCCACGATGGCTCGTTCCGGGGTGCTGTTGCGGTCGTGCATGACGGTGGACGTCTCCACGACCACGTCGCTGTCCACGACCTCTGCGAGCTCGCGGCTCGGAAGCCGATCGACCTCGGCCTGCAGGTCCCGGTGGCGGTAGGCGGTGTCTGGTGGGGTAGTGGAGTAGATGCCGAACGCGTGCTTCGTGAGAAACCCGCCGTTGGCGGTGACTAGACCAAGGGCGCCTGCGTCAGCCCGCAACCGGTCCACCATGGTGGCGATGGAGTGCGACACGTAGTTGTTCCAGGGGCCACCGGCGAACGAGAGGCCGCCGGTGACGGTGAGCGGCCGGTCCGTGCTGAGGCCGAGTTCCTTGGCGGCGATTTGCACCGCGCTCGGGAAGCACGAATAAACGTCCACATGGGCGAGGTCGTCCACGCCTACGCCCGCCAGATCCAGCGCGGCTTGACCGGCCAGGCGAATGGCTGGCGCTTTTGCCAAGTTGTTGCGGTTGGACACGAACCAGTGCTCGTGGGCATCGGCGCCCGCCCACGGGAAGACCCAGCGGTCCTTGGAAATGCCGAGTTCCCGGGCCCGTTCGACGGAGCAGACCACAAACGCAGCTGCTTGCTCGACGGCGTTGTTGGCGTTCATGAACTTCGTGTACGGGAACCCGACCATGCGGTTGGCCGGGGTGGCGTCGCGGATCTCGGCCGGGGAGTAGGCCTTCTGGATCCAGGCGTTGGGGTTGCTGGCGGCAACGGCACTGAAGTCAGCCCAGAGCCGAGCGATGCGGTCCCGATGTTCCGCAATGGTCCAGCCCTCTGCCGCGCGCAGCGCGTTCTCGAAGAGGGGGTAGATCTCGATCGGCATCATCACGTGCCGGGCCCATTCCCCGGGATGGGCCAGCGATTCGGGGTTGGCGAGGCGCTCCGTGGGGTGCACCTTCTCGTCTTGGGTGGTCCAGGCCAGTTCGGTGCCGGCCTTGCGAGCGCCCATTCGGCTGCGCCAGCTTTCGGCCCCGCCAATGAGAACGGCATCTGCCGCACCCGTTTGGATGTCCCGGCAGGCTTGGTTGAGCAAGGTCTGGGGGTAGTTGCCGCCGTCGTCGGTTTCGATGGTCCGCCGGGGGGAAATGCCAAGTTCGGCGGCTACCAGGGCGGCGGGGTCGCGGTAGCGCCAGGACAAGATCCGGACGACGGCCACGGTGTCGAGGGAGGCCAGGAGCCGGTCCGTGCCACTGTCGGCCCCGGCCCGGCGGGCGGCTTCGGCCAGCAGTGCGGTGGGCTCGAGAGCGGCGGCGGAATCGGCCACGCGCTGGTTGGTTTGGCCCACGGCCACCACAACAGGCGTGCGTGGATTGAGAGATGCGCTGGCGTCGGCCATGGTTGCTCCTGGGGGCTTGCGAGATGGCACCCTTGACCGAGCAGTCAACGGTGCGGTCGACCCCCGGGTCAAGATCGGCCGACGCGCCGCCGCCATCTACAATCCCGCCCATCGATGTCGTCTTCGCGTGTACCGGGAACATCTGCCGTTCCCCCATGGCTGAGGCGCTGCGGCGCGCCCGCTCGCTAGAGCGGGCCCTTGCCGGTGACTTCCACCTCGAACCACCCCAAACTGGAGGCATCCATGCGGATCGCGATCGGCTCTGACCATGCGGGCTATGACCTGAAGCAGCACTTGGTGACCATGCTGCGCAATCTGGACCACACCGTCCTCGATATCGGCACCGATGGCCTGGAGTCGGTTGACTATCCGGTCTTCTGCGCGGCCGTCGGACGCGCAGTGGTGCGGGGCGAGGCCGAGCGGGGGATCGTGCTGGGCGGGTCTGGCCAGGGCGAGCAGATCGCCGCCAACAAGGTCGATGGTGTCCGGGCTGCGCTCTGTAATGATCTCTACACGGCGCGCATGTGCCGTGAGCACAACGACGCCAATGTCTTGTCCATGGGCGGCAGAATTGTGGCCCCGGCGCTCGCCGATGAGATCGTGGTCTGCTTTCTGCAGACGCCCTACCAAGGTGGGCGCCATCAACGTCGGGTCGACCAGCTCGGTGAGCTGGGGACCTTCGGCGACGATGGCGTCGCCATGGATGGCTACCTCGAATCGCTCGCCCCGGGCATCGTCGCCCGCAGTACCCCTCTGCCTCAAGGAGATCCTCGATGACCTGGCCGACCACACGAGACACCGAACTGTTCGAAATCATCGACGCCGAACGCGAGCGTCAGAACACCACGGTCCAGCTCATTGCTTCGGAAAACTTCACGTCGCCCGCCATCATGGAAGCGACCGGTTCAGTCCTCACCAACAAGTACAGCGAGGGCTACCCGGGCAAGCGGTATTACGGCGGCAACGAGGTGATCGACCGGGCGGAGAACCTGGCTCGGGATCGGGTCAAGGCACTCTTTGGGGCGGAGCATGCCAACGTGCAGCCGCACTCCGGGGCCAACGCCAATATGGCCGTGTACCTCGGCCTGTTGAACCCCGGAGACACCGTCCTGGGCCTCCGGCTGGACCAGGGTGGCCACCTCACCCACGGATCCCCGGTCAACGCCAGCGGGATCCTCTACCACTTCGTCTCGTACGGCGTGACGCCTTCGGACGAGCGGATCGACCTCGATCAGGTCCGAGATTTGGCCAAGGCCCACCGGCCCAAGATCATCGTTGCCGGGGCGACGGCCTACCCCCGCATCATCGATCCCGCACCATTTCGCGAGATCGCCGACGAGGTCGGCGCCCTGTTCATGTTTGATGCGGCTCACATTGCGGGGCTCATCGCCGGAGGCGTTCACCCCAACCCGGTGGAGTTGGCCGATGTGGTCACCTTCACCACTCACAAGACGCTCCGCGGCCCCCGCGGCGGGTGCATCCTCTCCAAGGCCGAACATGCCGCCGTCATTGACAAGGCGGTGTTTCCGGGTTCCCAGGGTGGTCCGCTGGACCATGCGATCGCCGCCAAGGCCGTGGCATTCCGCGAGGCGGCTACGCCGGAGTTCAGGGAGTACGCCAAGGCCGTCGTGGCCAATGCCACCGAGTTGGCTGAGGCCCTGTCTGGTCACGGCTTTCGCTTGGTCTCGGGCGGTACCGACAATCACCTCATGTTGGTGGATCTGCGTAGCTTCGACGAGGAATTGTCCGGCAAGAAGGCCCGCCTCGTCCTGGATCGGGCCGGAATCAGCCTCAACGAAAACACGGTGCCGGATGACCCCCGCCCGCCGTACATCACCTCTGGTTTGCGGATCGGTACCCCTGCGGTGACCACGCAGGGCATGGGAGCCCGGGAGATGCGGGAAATCGCCTTTCAGATCCACCGGGTGCTCACCCATCGAGACGACGACACGGTGATCGCAGAAACCCGGGCGGCTCTCGCCGAACTGTGCGCCAAGTTCGCCCCCTACCCAGACTGATCTGCTGATGCCCACCACCTCGGCTTATGTCGTGGTGTTCGCCGTGGCCGTTGGGACCACTTTTGCGGTGACGCCGCTGCTCAAGTGGCTGGCCACCCGCTTAGGCATCGTGGCCGTCCCTACCGAGCGGGCCGTGCACACCACGCCGATCCCGTACCTCGGTGGGGTGGCCATGCTCATCGGCTTCCTGGTGGCCATGGTTGTTGGCTGGACGTCCGGCGGCTTCTCGGTCATGTTCGAAGGCACGTCTACCCCGCTGGGCGTGGCTCTGGGAGCCATCATTTTCTGCGCGGTCGGCACCCTGGACGATGTCCGAGATGTGTCCGCCCCGGCCAAGACCGCAGGCCTGGTCTTCGGCGGCTCGGTTATGTACCTGTTGGGCGTGACTCTGCTCTATTTTCGCATCCCCTTTTTCGACGGCCTGATGGTGTTGGGGCCAGACCTGGCACCGCTGATCTCCGTGCTGTGGGTGGTGGGCATGGCCAACGCGGTGAACTTGATCGACGGGTTGGATGGTTTGGCCACCGGGATTGTGGCCATAGCCGCCGGCTCGTTCTTCCTGTACGGACACAAGTTGGCCACGGGGTCCGCGCCGGTGCTGTCGGCCGACAATCCCAGCCCGCTGATTGCGGTGATCATCGCCGGCATTTGTCTGGGGTTCTTGCCTCACAACTTCAACCCGGCTCGCATCTTCATGGGCGATGGCGGCGCGCTCATGCTCGGTGGGCTCATGGCGGCGTCCACCATGTTGGTGGGCGGCCAGACCAGCGTGGAAGTGTCCGGGCAGGTCTTCTTCTTCTTCGCTCCGCTGTTCATCCCGTTCTTCGTGATGGGGGTGCCGATCTTCGACACACTGTTCGCCATTTTTCGCCGAGCGCGTAGCCGAACGAGCATGTCCGAAGCGGACAAGGACCATCTGCACCATCGGTTGATGCGGCTCGGGCACGGCCATCGGCGCAGCGTGCTGATTCTGTGGCTCTGGACCGGGCTGCTTTCGCTCTTTGTGCTGTACCCCGTTTATACGAGCAAGGGTGACGGGTTGGTGCCCATAGCGGTGGCGGCGCTGGCCTTGGTTTTGCTCACGTTCTTCTACCCGGGCATTCGCCGGGTGCGTCGTGAAGATGAAGCAGAACAGAGTTTGGAGTCGGAGTGAAACTTGCCGAGTCCTCGGCGGTATGCCTAGATTGCGATTGCGTTCACAAGCACCAGGCCGGTCTTTCTGCCAGACTGCCGCCCGCTTCGGTCCAGCACTTTTCTCATGCGTGATCCCGACCTCTCCGCCCAGGGCAACGATGCCCCTCTCGGCTCCGCCGACGCCCCCTCAGGGGTTCCGTCTGGCGACAGCGTGGTTCGCAAAGACCTCACCCGGGCCGTGATGGCGACTGCCGCCGGGACCACGGTCAACCCGCTCGATCGTTCCAACTACGCGGTGGCCACCAATGCTGGCTACGGCAATGCCATGGGTCGGGGCCTGGAACTGGCGCTCACGCTCGCCGTGTTCAGCGCCATCGGCTGGTTTCTCGACCGCGTTGCGGGCACATCGCCGCTCTTCACCATCATTTTCAGCGTGGTCGGCTTCGTAGGGATCAGCGTCAAGCTTTGGCTTGGGTATGACCTCGAGATGCGGGCCCACGAAGATGGCGCCATCTGGAACCGGGGAAAGACCTCGTGACCACCGCTGCCGCTAGGCCATCGGTTCTTACCAGCCGGGATCTCGGTCCCGCCCCTGAGCGCCAAGTGGCTCGAGACATCTTGAGGAACGGTCTCTTTGCCCTTCCGGTCGCCCTACTCATTGGGTTCATCGGTTGGGGTACCTCCGGTCTTGGCTCGGTTGGTTTTGCCGCCGGGCTCATCCTGGCCAACTTCTGGTTGGCCGCCGTCCTCCTTGGTTGGGCGGCGCGTATTTCGCTCGGCCTACTCATGGGGGTCTCGCTGTTCGGGTTCTTGATCCGCATCGGCCTCATCAGCGTGGCCGTTCTGGCCGTTCGTGATCAAGCCTGGGTCGAGCCCGTTCCGCTGGGGGTCACCCTCGTGGTGGCCCACCTTGGTCTCCTCTTTTGGGAGACCCGTTTCGTGTCCGCATCGCTGGCCTTTCCCGGCCTCAAGCCCACCACCTCTGAGGAGTCGTGAGCGTGCTCGCACTCGAGTTCCCGCCGCTTAGCCACATCGTTAACTGGCCCGGTTTCTTCGGCACCGATGGTGCCTGGTACGAGATCAACAAGGTTGTCCTGATCTACGCGTTCGCCGTAGTTCTCACCATCTTGGTCTTCGCCCTCGGGAACAAGAAGCAGCTGGTTCCCACGGGCATGCAGAACGTGGCCGAGATGGCCGTGGAGTTTGTGGAAGACGGCATCGTCATGGAGACGATGGGCAAAGAAGGCATCAAGTACACGCCCTACCTGCTCAGCCTGTTCTTCTTCATCTTCTTCACCAACATCTTCGAAATCATTCCGATCATCCAGATGCCGGCTTCGGCCCGCATTGCCTTGCCGCTGTTCCTGGCCCTGCTCAGCTACGTGATCTACCACGGTGCCGGTATCAAGAGCCACGGTTTCGGCTACTTCAAGCATGCCCTTGTTCCCCCAGGCGTGCCTGTTGCCCTGCTGATCTTGGTTATCCCGATCGAGTTCATCTCCAAGTTCCTGGTCCAGCCGTTCAGCCACACCGTTCGTCTGTTTGCCAACCTGCTCGCCGGCCATATCTTGCTGGTCACCTTTGCGGTGCTCACCAGCGGGCTCTTTGTGCCCAAGTGGTATGCGGTGTTTGCACCGCTTCCCCTCATCGGCGTGATCTTCTTCACGGCGTTCGAGGTGCTCGTGTCCTTCCTACAGGCCTACGTGTTTACCCTGCTCACTGGCGTCTACATCAACGCTGCTCAGAGTCACGAGCACTGAGCCAACCGGCTCTCGCACACCGTTCTTCCTCCTCCATTTACCCCGCATCACCAATCCCAGAAAGGCCAGGAGACCACCAATGCTCCTTGCAGAAATCACCAACAAGGGCCTTGCCGCTCTCACCTATGGCCTTGGCGCCATTGGCCCGGGCATCGGCATCGGCTACCTCGTAGGGCAGGCCGTTCAGGCCATGGCCCGTCAGCCCGAGGCTGCTGGCATGGTTCGTACCACCATGTTCCTGGGCATCGCGTTCGTCGAAGCGCTCGCGCTTATCGGCTTCGTGGTGTTCTTCCTCGCCGGCGCCTGATCAGGAGACCACAACATGCAACGCATTCGACTGCTCCTTGCAGCAGCCGCAATCGTGCTCCTGGGGTTTCTCGGGTTTGCCCAGCCGTCCGCGGCTGAGGGAAAACTGAGTCACCCCGCTGAGGAGTGCATCAAGGAGATCGAGGCGGCGAACTCGATCGACGTTGATTGCCAGAAGGCACCCAACCCACTTGTTCCTGAAGTGAACGAGATCATTTGGGGTGTCGTTGGCTTCACTGTCGTCTTTGGCTTCATCTGGAAGATGGGCCTTCCGTCCATCAAATCCGGCATGAACGCTCGTACGGAGCGGATCCGCTCTGACCTCGACGCCGCCGAAGCGCAGCGCACCGAGGCCAGTGGCATCCTCGCCGAGTACCAGGCCCAGCTCACCGACGCCCGTAGTCAGTCCACCAAGATCATCGAGGAGGCCCGCCAGGCCGCCGACGAGGTCAAGGCCACGCTGGTCGCCAAGGCCGAGGCCGACATCACCGAGCTTCGGAACCGGGCTACCTCGGACATTGAGGCCGCCAAGGTTCAGGCCATTGCCGACCTCCGTGGCGAGGTGGCCAGCCTGGCCATCGGCGCTGCCGAGCAGGTAGTGGAGCGCAACCTCGACCACGACACCAACGTCGCCCTGGTCGAGTCGTACATCAACCAGGTTGGGGCTGGCCGCTGATGGCCGACGACCGCACCACGGCCTACGCCGAGGCACTCTTCGCGGTCGCTCGGGCAGAAGGCCCTCTGGCCGAGATCGAAGACGAACTGTTCCGGGTGGCGCAGGTACTGCGGGAAAACGACGAGCTGCGTGACAAGCTCGCCGACCCGCACATTCCTGTCGCCACTCGCCAGCAGATCGTGATCGATCTCCTCGATGGCAAAGCCCAGCCCGCCACCACGAACCTCGTGTCCTTAGTGGTCGGTAACGGCCGAGTCCGCGAGCTCCCCGCCATCGTCGACGAACTTGTCGCCATGGCTGCACGGGAGGGCAACAAAGAGGTGGCTGAGGTTCGCTCCGCCATCGCCCTCACCGACGACCAAAAGACCCGTCTCGCCGAAGCCCTCGGCAGAGCAACGGGAAAGCAGATCGAAGTCAAGGTCATCCTCGACCCGTCGATCAAAGGCGGCCTCGTCGCTCAAATCGGCGACACGGTGATCGACGGCTCGGTCCGTCGACGCCTCGACCTGCTCAAGAACGCCCTCTAAGACGCCCCAACGGCACCAGGAGAACACGGCACATGGCCGAGCTCACGATCAACACCGCTGACATCACCGCTGCACTACGCAAGAACCTGGAGGGCTTCAAGCCCGACCTGGTTGCTGCGCAGGTAGGCCGCGTACTCGAGGTCGGTGACGGCATCGCCACCGTTGGGGGGCTCCCCGACTGCGCCGTCAACGAGATGCTCGAGTTCGAGAACGGGACCATCGGTCTCGCCTTGAACCTGGACGAGGACTCCATCGGAGCCGTCGTCCTGGGCGAGGTCGGATCCATCGAAGAGGGCCAGGTTGTTCGAGCGACCGGAGAAATTCTCTCGGTGCCCTGCGGCGACGGACTGCTCGGCCGCGTGGTCAACACGTTGGGCGAGCCCGTCGACGGCAAGGGCCCCCTCACCAACGTCGGCACCCGCCGCATGGAGGTGCAGGCGCCAGGGATCATGGGTCGCAAGCCCGTGCACGAACCTCTGCAGACCGGCATCAAGGCCATCGACTCAATGACCCCTATTGGTCGAGGCCAGCGTGAGCTGATCATCGGCGACCGCAAGACCGGCAAGACCACCATTGCCATCGACACGATTATCAATCAGAAGGGCCTGGGGGTGAACTGCGTGTATGTCGCCATTGGCCAGAAGGCCTCCACGGTGGCGCAGACGGTGGCCACCCTTGAGCAATACGGCGCCATGGAATACACGGTCGTGGTGGTATCGCCCGCCTCGGACCCTGCCCCCTTCAAGTACCTCGCTCCGTACACAGGCTGTGCCATTGGCCAGCACTGGATGGAGAACGGTCAGCACGCCCTGGCGGTGTACGACGACCTTTCCAAGCAGGCCGAGGCCTACCGCTCGGTATCGCTTCTCCTCCGCCGCCCACCGGGGCGCGAGGCCTACCCGGGCGATGTCTTCTACCTCCACAGCCGGCTCCTCGAGCGGGCCGCCAAGCTGAGCGACGACAACGGCGGCGGCTCCATGACGGCCCTGCCGATCATCGAAACCAAGGCCGGCGATATCTCGGCCTACATCCCCACCAACGTGATTTCGATCACCGACGGCCAGGTCTTCCTGGATGACGATCTCTTCAAGTCCGGTACGCGCCCGGCGGTCAACGTCGGCCAGTCGGTTTCCCGAGTCGGTGGCGCCGCCCAAATCAAGGCCATGAAGACGGCCGTGGGCACCCTCAAGGGCGACCTCGCCCAGTTCCGCGAGCTCGAGGCCTTCGCCTCCATGGGTTCCGAGCTGGACGCGGTGTCGCAGGCCACGCTCGACCGGGGTTACCGCCTCACCGAGCTGCTCAAGCAGGGCCTCAACTCCCCGCTTCCGGTCGAAGCTCAGGTCGTCGTCATCTACGCCGGCACCCGCGGCTACCTCGACCCCGTCGCCGTGGCCGACGTGAAGCGATACGAGACCGACCTCATCGGCTGGCTCAGCGCCCGTCACAGCGGCCTCATGGGCACCATCCGAGACACCGGCAAGCTGGACGAAGATGCCCTCAAGGCTGCCCTCGCAGACTTTGCCAACGAGTTCGGCACCCTGGCCGACGCTGGCGCAGAGGCCTAGGAGCACACGTGGCCGGTGGTCAAGAGCGAGCCCTGAAGCGACGGATCAAATCGGTCCAGTCGACCAAAAAGATCACCAAGGCAATGGAGCTGATCTCGGCCAGCCGCATTGCCAAGGCGCAAGAGCGCGTGGCCGCGGCCCGTCCCTTCAGCGAGCGCATCACTGGCGTCATTCGCAACCTGGCCGCCGCCGGGGCGGCGGGCGATAGCCCCCTGCTCAATCCCCGTGAAGAAGTCACCACGGTCGCCTACGTCGTAGTCGCCGCCGACCGCGGTCTCGCTGGTGGTTACAACTCATCGGTCATCCGCAACGCCGAGCGCCTCATGGCGGCCGACAAGGAAGCCGGTCGCCAGACCGCCCTGGTCACCGTCGGCAAAAAAGCCACTGGCTACTTCCGGTTCCGGGGCTATGAGATCGACGCCAGCTTCAGCGGCTTCAGCGACGCACCGTCGTATGAAGATGCTCGCGAGGTGGCCAACCATGTGGCCGCCAAGTTCGAGTCAGGCGAGTACTCCGAGGTCCACCTCGCCTACACCCAGTTCTTCTCCGTCGGCAGCCAGACCTCCACGGTCGTGCAATACATGCCGCTCGATTCGTCGACCATGGAACAAGCCGAGACCACCGGCCCATCGGCCGATTACGAGTTCGAGCCTGAACCTTCCGAGATCCTGGCCCGACTGCTTCCGCGTTACGCAGAGGCCCGCCTCTACGCCGCCTTCCTGGAAGCAGCGGCGTCCGAGCATGCCGCCCGGCAGCGGGCCATGAAGTCAGCCACAGAAAACGCCGAGGACATGATTGTCCGCCTCGGTCGAGTTATGAACCGGGCCCGCCAGGACGCCATCACCACCGAGATCATGGAAATCGTCAGCGGAGCCGAAGCCCTCCGGGCCGCAGCCAGCGACGGCAGCGACCTACTGATCGACAAGGTCAACGTTCAAGACGTCTTCAGTAAGACGCACATCTACCCGCATCGCACGGATCACCTCAGCGCAGGAGAGCAGTCATGACCATCACCAACGAGACCGGCACGGCCCTCAAGACCGGGCGGGTCGTCACCATCGCCGGCCCGGTGGTGGACATTGAGTTCCCGCCCAACGCCCTGCCGGAGATCAACACCTGCGTGGCCATGACCGTCGAACTCGACGGCAAGACCTCCGAGATCCGGGCCGAGGTGGCCCAGCAGATCGGCGACAACCGGGTTCGGGCCATTTGTCTGCGCCCGACCGACGGCCTGCGGCGTGGTACCACGGTGATCAACACCGGTGCCGGGATCAGCGTGCCCGTGGGCGACGCCACCCTCGGTCACGTGTTCAACGTGATCGGTGAGCCGCTCGACATCACCTCTGAGCAGCTCGGCGAGGTTGCGGACCGGTGGGAGATCCACCGCCCGGCACCGTCGTTCGATGCCCAGGAGCCGTCGTCGGTCCTTTTCGAGACCGGCATCAAGGTCATCGACCTTCTCACCCCCTACAAGCAAGGTGGCAAGATCGGCCTGTTCGGCGGCGCCGGCGTGGGCAAGACCGTGCTCATCACCGAGATGATCCGCCGCGTGGCCCAGAACCACGGTGGCGTGTCGGTGTTCGCCGGCGTGGGCGAGCGGACCCGTGACGGTACGGACCTCCTCCTGGAAATGGAAGAGTCCGGCGTGCTCGAAAAGGCCGCCCTGTGCTTCGGTCAGATGGATGAGCCCCCGGGCGTGCGCCTTCGGGTTGCCCTTTCGGCGCTCACCATGGCGGAGTACTTCCGTGATGTGCAGCAGCAGGATGTGCTCCTCTTCGTGGACAACATCTTCCGCTTCACGCAGGCCGGTTCCGAGGTCTCTACCCTTCTGGGTCGCATGCCGTCGGCCGTGGGCTATCAGCCCACCCTGGCCGACGAGATGGGCGTGCTCCAGGAGCG
>JANXNS010000064.1 GCA_025353965.1 Aquihabitans sp. | reverse complement strand
TGGCCCACGCGCTGGCTGACCGAGATCTTGGGTCCGGCGGGCAGGTGTGGGTAAGCCATCGGGGAGTGGTGGTGGCCAACATCGCCGTGGGGTCCTCCCATGCCGGGGCCATGACCACGGACACGGTGCATGGCTGTTGGTGTCTCACCAAGCCGGTCGTGGCGTTGGCGGCCGCCGCGGCCATCGAGCGTGCAGGCTTCCCCCCGTCGGTCACCTTCGCTGAGGTCGGGGTTCATCATCAGTCCGCCGCCGTTCGTGATGTTCGGATCCTGGATGCGCTCGCCCATCGCACCCCGTTTGGGCGGCCGGCGTTGATGGAGGCCCGGCTTCATGTGGCCAGCGAGCGGCGGGAGTTGCTCAACCAGGTGGGCACGGCGTCCTATCCGCTGGTTGACCGCCCCACCTACAGCGAATGGGTCACCGGTGCCCTGCTGGAGGAGGTGCTCACGGTGCTCGCAGGAGAACCCGGGCCGGAGCTGCTCCAGCGGTCGCTGGATGCCGCGGGGTTGGTGGTTGGGCTGTGGCCAGCGGGCCCAACCTTGCAAGCCACGATGGGGTGTTTGCGCTGGCTCGATTCCGGTACCCCTGGCCTACGCCCGCCGCTCCTTCATGACCTTGCCGAACCAGATACAACCAACCGAACGCCGGCCCTGGGCGGTGTTACGTCCATGGGCGGCATCGGTGCTTGGTATGCGTTGTTGGCTCGGGGCCGACACGAGGTGGTCGCCCCTGCTCTGCTGCCCAGCCCCGAGTTTCTGGCGGAGTGTCTGGCGACTCGTCGCCAACGAACGGACGATCCCGTGCTTGGTCGACCCGCCGCTTTTGCCGGCGGCTTCATGGTGGACTTGGCCGACTCCGGGTTCGGGGAATGGGTAAGCCCGGGCAGCGTTGGGCACCTGGGTTGGTCCGGCGGTTCGTGGGCCTTTTTCGATCCAGAGTCGGATCTCGTGGTTGCGGCCATGGTCAATGGGGCAACGCTCTCCGGTGGACGGTTCGAGATGTGGCGCACAGAACTGATCGACACCTTGTACCGGGGGCTTGGGTCGTGAGGCTGGGCGCGTTTGGCCAAGCGCTGGGTCGCTTTGCGGAGACTCGGCCGTTGCTGGCCGGGGCCGATGCCGCCTGCCGGTTCGAGGGGACCCAAGGCGGGTACCTCGGGATTGACCTTTCTGGCGGGCGCCCGACCGCCGCCTCGGTCGAACCGGGGCTGGCCAACTTCACCTTCTCGGCCACGGCCGACGAGCTTGCCGCCTACCTCTGTGGCCGAACCTCGTTGGCCCCGTTCGTGCGGGCCGGCCAGGTTGGCGGAGACCTGGTTGCGTTGAGCGCGGTGACCGGAACGTTCGAGACGGCGTTGTGGCATTCGATCGGCACTGCCCTCGACCCCGCCGAGCTAGCCGAGATACTGCGTTCCGCTCACCGGTGAGGTCCTCGCCTCGCCCCCGTAGTTCGTTGCTCAGCCGCCTAGTGCTTTGAGGGTGGCCTGAAGCTCTTCGCCGAGGTTGGCGGGGACGAGATAGCCCTCCTCGCTGCGGATCTCGTCGAAGTGGTCACGGATGTCTTCCACCGTGAGGCTTTCTACGTCGGTCCAGCCGGGGGTAACGGCAGTGAAGATGCGGGCAACGTGTCCGCCGCCGCAGGAGTACACCTCGCCCGTGACCGGCACGTCTTCGTGGGCCAGCCAGGCCACAACCGGTGTGATGAACTCCGGGCCGAGCTTGTCCACCAGCGGGCCGAGAAGATCCTCGGTCATGCGGGACTTGGCCACCGGCGCAATGGCATTGGCCTTGATGTTGTTCTTGGCGCCCTCTACCGCGAGCACCCGGGTGAGGCCGACGATGCCAGCCTTGGCCGCGCCGTAGTTGGTCTGGCCGAAGTTGCCGAAGATGCCAGCAGCAGACGACGTGTTGACGATGCGGCCGTAATTCTGGGCCCGCATCGTCTCCCACGCGGCGAGGGTCACGTAGAACGACCCCTTGAGGTGCACATCGAGGACCGGATCGAGCTTGGAAGCATCCATGTTCTTGAATGCGGCATCTCGCAGGATGCCCGCGTTGTTGATCACAATGTCGACCCGCTCGAAAGCGTCCAGGGCGGTCTGGATGATGGCTTTGCCACCCTCGGGCGTAGCCACGGTGTCGTAGTTGGCGACGGCTTCTCCGCCAGCCGCCTTGATCTCGTCGACCACCTTTTGCGCCGCGGTGTGAGACCCACCCTCGCCATCGACTGACCCGCCGAGGTCGTTGACCACGACCAGCGCGCCGCGCTTGGAGAGCTCCAGCGCGTGGGAGCGGCCAAGGCCACCGCCAGCGCCGGTGATGACCGCAACCTTGCCGTCGTAACCAAGATCTGCCATGGGTTTCTTGTACTCCTTGTGGATGTGCTGGTCTGCGGCGGTCACGGTAGTGGTGGTGGGAATCCACGGCGAAACCTGGGCCCAGCCAGCCGGTGACCGGCTGGCAATGACCTCAGCAGCATCATCAGCGGCGCTACGCCTCGATGCCCAGCTCGTCCTTGGCATGCTGCTTGAGGCGCTTGTAGTCCACCTTGCCGTTGGGGGCTCGGCCGATGGTGGCGACGGCCAGCACCCGCTTGGGCGCCTTGTACGAGGCGAGTTTTCCCTTGACGTGGGCGATGATTGCCGCCTCGTCCAGGCCGACACCCGGGGCCAGTTCCACCACCGCGGTGATGGCCTCGCCGAACTTCTCGTCCGGCACGCCCACGGCAACGGCGTCTCGGACATCTGCGTGCAGCTTGAGGACCTCTTCTACCTCCTCCGGGAACACCTTCTCTCCGCCGGTGTTGATGCACACCGAGCCGCGGCCGAGCAGGGTGATGGAGCCGTCCGCTTCTACCGTGGCGAAGTCTCCGGGAATGGAATAGCGCTTGCTGTCGACCGTGAGGAAGGTGGCCGCCGTCTTCTCCGGATCCTTGTAGTAGCCGATGGGCTGGTGCCCGCCGACTGCGACCCGTCCGGTCTGGCCTGAGCCGGGCACGACCTCGGTGAGATCCTCCGCAAAGACCTTGGTGTATTCGCCAACCTTGAACTTGGCGGTGCCGGAATCTGTGCCCGCGGCAGAGACGGACTGGCCCATCCCCACGGCCTCCGACGAGCTGAAGGCGTCGACGATCATGGCGTGCGGTAGGTGCTTGATGAGCGCTTGCTTGGAGGCCTCCGAGAACATGACCCCGGACGAGGTGATCACATAGAGGCTGGTGAGATCCCAGCGGTCTGGCTCTGCGTCCAGCGCTCGCAGCATGGGCTTGGCGAACGCATCGCCCACGATGGCGGTGGTATTTCCCCTGCGCAGCTCGATCGTGTCGAACAGCTCGGCAATGTCCAGGTTGCGGCCTTGCAGGGTGACGACGCAGCCCCCGCCCGACAGCGCAATGAGCTGGGTCATGCAGCCGGTGCCGTGCATGAGGGGACAGGCCGGGACGGAAACGATTCCGGGCCCCGTGACCAGATCCCGGGTGACCTGGTAGTCCACCGGGTCCTCGCCGTAGCGGGGGTTGGTGCCCAGACGAATGATGTTGCGAATGTTGTCGTCTTGGCGCCACATGACGCCCTTGGGCATGCCCGTGGTGCCGCCGGTGTAGAGCATGTAGAGGTGGTCGCCGTCTCTGCCCCAGGGCGCTTCCACCTTCTCCGGATGCGAGGCCGCCGCCGTTTCATAGGAAATGGCCCAGTGGGGGCACGGACCGGAACCGTCATCTACCCAGAGCCAAGTCCTTACCTTGGGTACTCGATCGCGGATGCGCTCGATGTTCTCGATGAACGCGCCGTGGAAGACCACCGCCACCGCGTCGGCATTGTCCCAGAGGTACACCAGCTCATCGTCTGCGTAGCGGTAGTTGGTGTTTACCGGGACCAGGCCAGCCTTCCACGAGGCAAACATGCTCTCCATGTAGGCGGGGCAGTTGTACAGATATTGGGCGACCTTGTCCTGCTCTTGGGCCCCTGCATCTAGGAGTTGGCGGGCGACGCCGTTGGCCCGTTCGTTGAACTCACGCCAGGTGTAGCTGGTGTTGCCGTGGATTTGGGCGGGGGCATCGGGGATCTGACTGGCAATCGTTTCCCAGATCTCGGCATAGTTCCAACCGGACATGCAATCCCCTTGTGTTCTTGATGAGGCTGGTCAGTGTACGGCTGCCCTCAACGGGGTTCGGACGGCGTTGCCGCTTCGGCTTCGATGTGGCCGACAAGATCTTGCAGGGCGCCGCGAAAATGCGGCAAGGGGGCCATGCCCGCGGCCCGCAGCGCCGCGTTGTCCAGGACCGAGTTGGCGGGGCGGGGCGCAGGGCGCGGCGGCTGCAGGTCCGCAGTAGCAACGGGGTGGACCCGATCCGGGTCGTGCCCGGCGGCCAGCAGAACCTCGCGGGCGAACTCGTACCAGCTCACCGCCCCCTGGTTGGTCCCATGCCAGATACCACCGGCGCGCCGACGACCCAACTCCAGCAGGGTCGGGGCCAGGTCGGCGGTAAACGTGGGGTGTCCGATTTGGTCGTCGACGAAGCGAAGATCGCCCGGCTGGCCCGCCAAGCGCACGATGGTGCGAACCATGTTTGCCCCATGGCGGCCGCATACCCAAGAGGTCCGCACGATGGTGTGGTCCGGTCCGAGCACGCTCTCGCCCGCCAGCTTGGACTGCCCGTACACCGATGTCGGGTTCGTCTCGTCGGTTTCCACATAGGGGGAATCCTTGGTGCCGTCGAACACATAGTCGGTGGACACGTACACCACGTGGGCGCCAACTTCGTCGGCGGCATCGACCAGGTTTCGGGTCCCTTCGCCATTCACGGCAAAGGCTCGTTCGGGGTCTGACTCGCAGGCATCGACGGCGGTCCAGGCGCCGGCGTGAATGATGAGATCCGGCCGGGAGCGCTCCACCAGGCGCATGACTGCCGTGCGGTTGGTGAGATCGCAGGGGTCGGCCTCACTCGAACTCAGTCCGGTCACGTGGTGGCGGGCGCCGCGGGCAACGTCGGCCACCTCACGCCCGAGTTGGCCAGTACTACCGGTGACGAGGAGCCGGCTCATCGGTTGCGGACCCGGTCGAGCAACGGGGCCCACCAATCTTCGTGGTCGACGTACCAGCGGACCACATCTTCCAGCGCCGCCTCAAAATCGCGGCCGGGCGAGGAGCCGAGAGCGGAGAGCTTGTTGGTCACGATGCAGTACCGGCGGTCATGCCCGGGGCGATCTGTCACATGCTCAACGCGGGAATCGTCGAGTCCCAGACAGGCGAGGACCGCCGAGGTGACCTCACGGTTGGTTCGTTCGTTGTCCCCGCCGATGTTGTAGATCTGGCCCGGCTCTCCTTTGCGGAGAACGAGGTCGACGGCCATGCAGTTGTCCTCCACGTAGAGCCAGTCACGCACGTTGAGCCCGTCTCCGTAGAGCGGCACATTGCCGCCGCGTAGGAGCGTGGTCACGAAGTAGGGGATGAGCTTCTCGGGGAACTGGTTCGGGCCGAACTGGTTGGAGGACCGGGTGACCACAACAGGCAGGCCACTGGACGTGTGGTGGGACAAGGCGATGAGATCGCTGCCAGCCTTGGACGCCGAATACGGCGAGCTGGGGGTGAGCGCGTCTGTCTCGGCGAACCCACCTACGTCAATGGAGCCGTACACCTCGTCGGTGGAGACATGGACGAAGCGCTGCACACCGGCCCGCCCCGCCTCATCGCACACGATGTTGGTACCGGTGCAGTTCGTGCGGACGAACACGTCGGGGTCAAGCAGCGAGCGGTCCACGTGGCTTTCCGCCGCAAGGTGGATCACGGCGTCGTGCCCGGCGATGGCTTCGGCCACGGCGCCGCGGTCGGTGATGTCGCCCTGAACGAAACGGAAGCGCCGGTCAGCATCGACATCGGTCAGGTTGGCCAGGTTTCCGGCGTAGGTGAGTGCGTCGAAGACGGTCACCTCGTCATCGCTCGTGGCCAGGAGATGGCGGACGAGATTGGAGCCGATAAAGCCGGCCCCGCCGGTCACGAACAGTTTCATGGACACCTCAAGTGGCGAGCATCGGTCGATACTCGGCCGGGAGCGTAGCGGTGGGTGGGCGAGCGGTACCGTCTCAAACTGATGGACTTCGAACTGCCTCCTGACGACCACGCCGACCGTCTTGCGGTGCGAGCCTGGCTGGCCGCCCATCCGGACCCGTCCGGTCGGGATCTCGCCGACGCTGGCTATGTCGCTCCTCACCTACCGCGGCCGTGGGGTTTGGACGCCGATCCGATCCAACAGATCGTGATCGACGAGGAGTTGCGTGCCGCCAACGTGCGACGCCCCGTCAACCCGATCGGCATCGGTTGGGCCGGGCCCACCCTGGTCCACGCCGGCACGCCTGAGCAGCAAGCCCAGTACCTTCCTCGGCTCCTGTCCGGCGAAGACCTGTGGTGTCAGCTCTTCAGCGAGCCCGAGGCAGGGAGCGACCTGGCCAGCCTGGGCACCCGTGCCGTGCGGGATGGGGACGAATGGGTGGTGAATGGTCAAAAGATCTGGACGTCGCTGGCGCAGTTCTCCCGCTACGGCATCCTCATTGCCCGCACCGACCCCGATGTTGCCAAGCACCAGGGCATCACCTACTTCGTGTGTCCCATGGCCCTGCCCGGGGTGGAAGTTCGCCCGATCGTGGAGATGACGGGCGGTGAGACCTTCAACGAAGTGTTCCTGACCGACGTCCGGCTGCCCGCCGGTTCGGTGGTGGGCGAGGTGAACCGCGGTTGGGAACTGGCCAAGGTCACCCTCGGCAACGAGCGCGTGTCGCTCTCCTCCGGCGGCGCACTGTGGGGCATGGGGCCAACGGGCCGAGACCTGCTCGATCTGGTTCGTGCCAGCGGCGGTACCCAAGACCGGGTTCTGCGCCAGCGCTTGGCCCGCCTGCACACGGTGGAGGAACTGTTGCGGCTGATCCGGCTCCGGACCGTATCGGCCCGCATTCGCGGCGAGCAGCCGGGGCCAGAAGCATCCATCCGCAAGGTGATGGCCGACGAACACGGCCAGGAAATCATGGCAATCGGCAAGGATCTGGCCGGGACTGGCGGGATGCTCACCGATGTTGGGCCCATGGGCACCGAGATCGGGCCTTGGCACCACGGGTACCTGTTCGCCCCCGCCCTCACGATCGGCGGCGGAACCGGGGACGTGCAGCGCAACATTTTGGCGGAGCGAGTGCTCGGCCTACCTCACGACCTAGATGTGGAAGCGGGCCGAACCTGGGCCGAGAGCCGCCGCCAACCCTGAAGCTGCGAGAGCGGTGCCAGGTGCAGCGCTCGGGCCCCGTAAACCGCGGCCACGAGGCAAGCGAGACCGCCGACCGCAATCCCGGAGCGGGGACCGCCCACGTCCGATGTCAACCCGATCAGTGGCCCGCCGATCGGGGTCGAACCCAGGAACACCATGGCCTGAATGGCAAGGACCCGGCCCCGGTATTCCGGCCCGGCCAGTACCTGGACGATGGCGGTGCACGAGGTCATGAAGGCAATGGACGCCAAGCCCAGCAGAATGGCAGCGGGGAAGGCGAAAAGTAGCGTTGGGGCGGCGGCCAGGAGGAGCATCGTGATACCGAACGCGCCGGCCGAGACCACGAGTTGGGTGGTGGTGACCTCGGTGCGCCGGGCGGTGAGCAGCGCCCCGATGAGTGACCCGATGCTGAGCACGGAAAACAACAAGGTGAAGGTGGTGGTGTCGCCGCCGAGTGGTCCCTCCACAAACAACGGCACGGTCACCGAGAAGTTGAAGGCAAAAGTACCAATGATGGCCATCATCACGATGGGCACGAACAGTTCGGGCACCGAGCGGATGTGGCGCAGGCCCTGTCGAACCTGACCCTTGGCTTTGGCGGTAGGGGCGGACCGATTCAGTTCCGACGGACGCATCATGAACAGTCCGATCAAGACCGCCACATAGGTGATGGCGTCGATGATGAACGGCCAGCCGTAGCCGACCCCAAGCACCAGCGCGCCCGCCGCCGCCGGGCCCACGACCCGAGATCCCGTCATGACGGCGCTGTTGAGGCTCACCGCATTGGAAAGATCCTCCGTTGGGACCATCTCCACCACGAAAGCTCGGCGGGCCGGGTTGTCGAAAGCGGTTAGCACGCCTTGCACGGCGGCTAGGCCGAAGATCACGGGGATCGTCGCCCAGCCGGCCAGCACGACCAGGCCAAGGACCAAAGACTGAACCATGGCCAGGGCTTGGACCGTCATGAGGAGTTTGCGCTTGTCGGTACGGTCGGCGATGGCGCCGGCCCAGGCGCCAATCAGCAGGACCGGGCCGAACTGCGAGGCCATCAAGAGCCCGAGGGTGACCCCGGACTTGGTCATGCTCAGGACCAGGAGCGTTTGGGCCACCATCGTGACCCAGGTGCCGGTTTGAGAGATGAGTTGCCCGGTAAAGAAGAGGCGGAAGTTCCGGTGGTGCAGCGAGCGGAATGTTGAGGTGTCGACGTCGGTCTTCACTGTGGGTCTTTCCGGGGGGAGGTGAGATGTTCGAGCACCTCGAGTGCGTTGGTGATGAGTTCGAGGTCTGACGCGGGCAACGCCGCCAGGCGAGTGGAGAGCCAGGCGGTCTTGCGGGCCCGAACGTCGGCGAGCAGTGCCTCCCCGGCCGTGGTGAGCGAGACAAGGGTGATTCGCCGGTCGGTTGGGTCTCCCACTCGGGCTACCAGCCCGGCGGCATAGAGCTTGTCGACGATCTTGGTGGCTGTTGGGGCGGCAACTTGCTCCTCGTCGGCCAGCGTGCCGACCGGGATGGGCCCGCACCGGTCGAGGGTGGCAAGCGCTGATAGTTGGGTGGGGGTGAGGCCTGCCTCGGACTGTTGCCGGAGAATTCTGGCTAGGCGAGTCGCGCTGAGTCGCAGCCGCGTTGCGGTCTCCTCGAGCGTGCTGGTTTTGTTCACAGTTTTCATCATGTCTGGTAACCCCTTAGCAAGGGAAACTATTTCCTTGGGTACAGATTTCTTGCTCTTCGGTCATTGAAGTGGCGGACATTGCCGCCGGAGGGGCAACATTGCCCGCATGGCCAAGACCGCGACCGCCTCCACCGACCTCCGTAAAGGCACCAAGGTCATTGCCCGGACGGACCTTCGTGACGTGCCTGAGGGCACCAAGGGCAAGGTCGCCATGGTCACCGGACTCACCTGGATTCGCTACTGGGTTCGGTTCGAGAACGGTGTCTCGCTCGGCACGATCGACCGCAAGCGTCTGGCCACGCCCGAGCAATGGGCGCGTTTCCTCGCTGGCGAGGAAGAGATCGAGGCGACCGGCCCCGCCAGCTCGTCGGCCGACGAAGCCGGGGCCGACGATGGCGACAGCGCCGGTGGGGCGACCACCGCCAACGGCACGTTCGTGTCGCAGAAGCACATTGACCGGGCCAAGGCGGCCCGGTCTCGCCTCACTGCGGCCTGAGCCGCACGTCCGGCTACACTTGACTGATCGGTCAAGAGGCTCCGGAGGCCAGTAATGCAGATCAGTATGCAGCTCAGCTATAGCGGGGGATTCAAGGAAGCGGCAGACAACGTCGCCGAACTGGAGAGTGCGGGGCTGGATCTCGTTTGGGTTGCCGAGGCCTACGGCTTCGACGGCGCCAGCCTCATGGGGTACATCGCCGCCAAGACAGAGACGGTGCAGATCGCTTCGGGCATCCTTCCGATCTACACCCGCACGCCCACGCTGCTGGCCATGACCGCCGCAGGGGTCGATGCCCTCTCCGATGGTCGGTGCCACCTCGGCCTTGGGGCCTCCGGCCCGCAGGTCATAGAGGGCTGGCACGGCGTCAAGTACGACTCGCCCATTGGGCGCACCCGCGAAATCGTCGACATCTGCCGCCAGGTCTGGGCCCGAGAAGAGAAGCTCACGCACCAGGGCCGCTATTACAACATGCCGCTCCCCGAGGGTGAGGGCACCGGGCTCGGCAAGCCACTGAAGATCATTGCTCACCCCGTCCGCAATCGGATCCCTATCTGGGTTGCGTCGCTCGGTCCCAAAAACGTGGCCATGACCGCCGAGATCGCCGACGGTTGGATGCCGATCCTGTTCGACCCCGCCAAGGCCCGAGACGTGTGGGGAGAAGATCTGGACAAGGGCGCGGCCAAGCGCTCGGCCGATCTGGACACGCTCATGATCACCGCCGGCGGCATGCTCGTGGTGGGCGACGACGTGAAGGGCTACCTGGATTTCGTGCGGCCGATGGTCGCCCTCTACGTGGGCGGCATGGGGGCCAAGGGCAAGAACTTCTACAACGACCTTTTCAAGCGTTACGGCTACGAAGAAGAGGCCGTACAGATCCAAGACCTCTACCTCGAGGGCAAGAAAAAAGAAGCAGCCGCCCTCATCCCTACGGAGTTCCTTGATGCGATCTCGCTGGTCGGCCCCGAGGGCTACATCAAAGAGCGCCTCGCAGCGTTCGCAGAGGCCGGCGTGACCCACATGAACGTGACCCCCGTGGCCACCGAAGGCCAGACGCAGACCAGCCTCATCTCGAACCTCAAAGAGTGGGCTTCCTAGCCTTTCTCTGGACTTTTTGTCAGACCCCCCGGGTAGGCTCGAACGTATGTTCGATCCCCCCAAAACCCAAGGAGTCCCCGCCCCGCGTTGGGGTACTCCTTGGGCCGGGTTGACGGCAGAACGGCAGGCGGAGTTGGTTGCATCGTTCGCCGACTTGGTTACGGCCATGCCAGATTCTGGGAGCGGCGCGGCCATGGCGGCCTGGCTTCAAGACCACGCATCCCTGAGCGCCAGCCTGGCCGGGCTGCAGTTGGGCGTGGCCGCGGCATTTGATTCCTCGCTGGCCTGGGCGCTCGACGGGGCCCGATCACCGGTTGCCTGGCTCGTGAGCAACACCGGCGAATCGCGGGCTTCGCTCGGTGCTTCGCTCAAGACGGCCCGTTTGGCCCGAACCATGCATCGCGTCACCGCGGCTGCCTTGGCCGGCGAACTCTGCGCAGAGAAAGTGCGGTTGCTCACTCGGGCCCGCACCGATGAGGTAGCTGAGTTGTTCGATGCCGAGGAGGAGATCCTCGTGAAGGAAGCGGCTGGCCTCACCGTGGATCACCTGCGGGTCCACCTATCGGGCTGGCGGTTGCGGGCGCTGGAGTCCCTCGGGCGGAACGAGCCCGACGGCCCCAAGCCCATTCCGGAGACCGAGGCGGACCGGATCAACTTGTTCGAGGGCTTTGCCGGTCGGGGGGTGATAGAAGGCGAGCTCAACCCCGACTCGCGGGAGGTCCTCTTTCGGGCCGTCGGCGCGCAGATAGATGCGTGGCACCGAGATGGCGAGTTGGTAGACGATGACCGGTCGCCAGCGGAGCTCAACGCGGCGGCGGTGTTGGAGCTGGTGCGCCGTGGGAGCAGCGATACCACCGAGCATGGCCACCCCCGGCCTCTCGTCATTGCGCTGGCCAGCTGGGATTCGCTCACCGAGGCCGAGCGCCAAGCCATCTTGAAACGTGCCCGCGCCCGCGAGGCTGACGCGGCGGACGCGACTGAGCCGGCGGGCCTGGGCGATAGCGCTGCGGAGGAGGCTGCCCCGCTCGGGGACGCCTCGGAGGTCGCGTCGCCGACGGCTGGTGCGGACTTGACTGGTGCGGAGGCGGGCACGGTGGAAGCAGCAACCGCGCCGCCCCCGACTGAGCGAGCAGCGCCGGGCAGTTCGCTGGCCCGGCAGAGCCGGTGCGAGATCGTGGGCGCTGGCCCGGTTCCGGTGCGCACCTTGGCCCGGCTTCTGGCTCAGCCCGGGGCGGTGGTGTGCCGGGTGGTGCTCGGCCCAGATGGCATGCCGTTGGAGGTCAGCTGGGCCATCCGTACCCGCCTGGGCGGCCCTGACCCTCCTGAGGGCACCGCTGATGACACTGGTGGCTTGCTGGGCCGGCTCCGGGCTGCACTGGGCATGCCGCTGGACCTTGGGCGGCGCCGCCGACACGCCTCATGGGCCCAGTGGATTGGGCTCCTCGTTCGTTCGGGTGGCGTGTGCGAGGTGCCGGGCTGCACGGTTGCCTACTGGCGGACGCACGCGCATCACCTGCAGGAGTGGGACCACGACGGCCCCACCGATCTAGACAATTTGGCTCTGGCCTGCCGTTTCGACCATCACCACATCATCCACCGTCGCGGCTTCACGCTCACTCCAGACCCCGAGGCGACGGGCCGGTTTGAGCTCCGCCGGCCCGATGGTTCCGTCGTGCCGGTTCCGTTTCAGTGACCGGGCCGGGCCGGGCTCGGCTCAGGCTTCGGCGAGGTGGTGATCGGGGGTGACGTAGATGAACGGCAGCGATGCAACACTCACCAGGCTCTTGAGGACGAGGTTGACCCAAAAGATGTCCCAAACGGCCGTCCACGGCAACGAGATGTCCTGTTGGTGCTGAGACAGGAAGAACAGCGGAGCAAAGGCACCAATGGCAAAGATCAGATTGTCCACGGGAATGCTCACTGCGTTGGACACCAGTACCCGGAGCCATTGGAAGCGAACGGTGATTTTGGTGACCCACCAGTGGTACACCTCGGTGTCGATCAGCTCGCTCACCACCATGGCCAGCAACGAGGCGATCACAATGCGCCACAGCGGGCCCAGGACGGCGGCGTATTCACGCCCGAGCGGGTAGGACGGATCGGTGCGGAACCCGGCCACCCAGGTCAGGTAGGCAGCGAGGAACAGGTTGACCCCCGCACTCGTGAGGATTACGAGTCGGGCGGCCCGGCGGCCCGCGGCCTTGTGGATCACGTCGCGCAGGGTGAACGTGATCGGGTAAATGAAGGTGCCCATGTCCACCGCCCGGCCAAAGACCGTGCCGATTTTCAGGCTGGTGACTTGCGAGATCACCTGGGCCCCGATGTACACACCCACAGCAACCAGGGCCACCCTGCTCACCAGGATTTGCCCGTCCGTGCGAACGGCGGTGGCCGGTGCGGCAGAAGGCGCCGGGGAGCTCGGTGCCGCGTCAGGAGGGGAAGGAAAACTCATCGATATCACTCCGGTTTTGGTAAGGCGGGTGGTCCGACACCGCCGCTGGTTCAGCCGCGAGCCATGTCCAGGATCTCTTTGCAGGTGGGGCAGACCGGGTAGCGGCCGGGGTCGCGGGTGGGGACCCACGTCTTGCCGCACAGGGCGGTGACGGCGGTGCCGGTGATGTAGGCCTCGGTCACCGCCGAAGCGGGGACCACAACATGAGCGAACTTCTCGTGGTCGCCGTCTTCGGTAGTCCGGATCTCGGTCCGTTCATCGAGGTCGACATGCACGTGGGTCATGACCACAGTGTCGCGCCTCAGGCCATTACCGGGAGAGCCGAGCCAGGATCGCTTCGGCGTCGGCCACCATTTGGGTGACGACGGTTGCCGCCGGGACGAGTCGGTGGATGGCCCCGGCGCCCTGGCCGGCGGGAAAGAACTCGCGGTCGGGATCGACACCTTCAGTGTGCTCGTCTCCCCCGAGGTGGTTGGCGCCCTCGTTCATGGACTTGATGACCTGGCCCGGGAATGGCTCGGGGGTCGCCCCGGATTGGTCGAATGCTTCCGTGTACGCGTTTCGGACGACCCGGCAGGTCTTGCCGGTGTAGGCCCGAGTGATCACCGTTTCGTCCTCGTGCAGGCCCAGCAGTGTGTCCTTGTAGCCGGGCACGGCCTGGGCTTCGGGGGTGGCAATGAAGCGGGTGCCGACCCAAATGCCGTCTGCCCCCAGGCTCAGCGCGGCGGCCAAGCCCCGACCGTCGACGATGCCTCCGGCCGCTACCACCGGGACCCGGTCGCCCACGGCATCGACGATTTGCGGTACCAGCGCCAGGGTGGCGATCTGGCCCGTATGGCCGCCCGCTTCGGTGCCCTGGGCCACCACGATGTCGCAGCCCGCCTCCACCGCGGCAATGGCATGGCGGACCTTGCCGCACATGTTGACCACGATGGTGTTGCGTTTATGGCAAAGGTCAATCACCTCTCGGGGGACCCCGAGGCCGGCCACGAAGACGGTTGCGCCGCCGTCGATCACCGCGTTGACCGAGCGGGTGAGATCGCCTGGTGAGGCCGTGAGCAGGTCGACCCCGAAGGGTTTGTCGGTGGATGCGCGAACCTTGGCGATCTCCTCCTGCATTTGTTCGAGGCGCATCATGGATGCCCCTAAACAGCCAAGGCCGCCCGCCTCAGAAACGGTGGACACCAAGTGGTGATACGACACGCCGGCCATGCCCGCGAGCATCACCGGGTGCTCAATGTCGAGGATCTCGGTCAGGCGCGTCTTCATGGAGCCGGAGCGTAACTAGCCGGTTGCGTCGGCGAGGAACCGGTTCACGTCGCCCCAACCGTGCAGGCGAACAATCCGTGTCTGCTTGTCTGGTGGGTCGGCTTCGAGCTCATCGAAAAGGGCCCGAGCCCGCGGGATGTTGGTCCACGTCCACTTCACAATGGTTCGTTCCGGGTTCCCGAAGGGCCAAAGGTTCCGGATGGTTTCGTGGTTGCCGTTCCACAGTTCTTGGCGGGTAATTACTCGGCCGACGGTGCGGCGGGCGACGCGTGCGGTCTGGCGGACACGGTTGTGGTCGACGCACACAATGGTGTCGGCGCGGTCAAAGAGCAGGGGCCGTACGGAGGCGTACTTGCCGCACGTGACCCACCGATCGCCGGCGCAAAACCCGGCCACCTGTGCCTGAAACTGCTCAGTCGGGCGGGCCGTCCAGCCGGGTTGGTGAAACACCGAATCCAACTCCAGGTGGGGGAGGTCCAGCTTGGCGGCGAGGGCCTTGGCGTGCGTTGTCTTGCCAGATCCACTGGTGCCGATGATGGCAATCCGCTCCATCAGGGCCGGTAGGCGCCATCGCGGGCCAAGAATTTGCGGTGCCACCGGCGGGGCGTGAGCGCAATGGCGCGGGGTTCGTCCTCGAAGAGCCAGCGGCCGAAGTGGCGACGGGTCCACGGCGTTGCATCCGCCACCCGGATGGCGATGCGTGCGCCCCGGCGATGCTTGAGCGCTCGAATGAGCAGCATCGACATCCTGTGATCCGGTACCAGCTCCCGAGTCACCGCCTGCTCGTAGGAGCGCCGCACAGCGGAGGGGTTGCTCGGTCCGCCCGCCAGAACCGCCTCGGCGGCAAGGATGCCGGTCTGGAGCGCCTGGCCGATGCCTTCGCCGGTCATCGGGTCGGTGGCCGCCGCCGCATCGCCTACCCAGAGTACCCGGCCTGCAGTCAACGTGATGGTGTCGACCCGGGCAGGAATAGGCCAGGCCTGGTGGCGAGACTCGGGCTCCGCGTCCGGTCCGAGCACGGCCGCAATGTGGGGCCGGGCCAAGAGTTGTGGCCACAGCGCCTTCATATCCTTGGTGGCGATCTTGGCGCCCCGCTGAATGCCGAATCCCACGTTGGCCCCGCCCTCGGGCAGCGGGAACGACCACGCGTATCCGGGTAGGAGGTCGGGTTCGAACCAAACCCAGAGGTCACGCGTGGCCGGGCCGGTGTTGCGGAAGTATTGGCGGAATGCGTGCCAGTCGCCCAGGTAGCCCACCTCGGCGGTGCCGAGCAGCTTGCGCATAGGAGACCACATGCCGTCGGCGGCGATCGCATAGGGAGCGGCGACCGTGGAGCCGTCGGCCAGCGTGAGCACCACCCGATCCGCTCGGTCGTTGGCGCCCACTACCTCGGCCCGTTCGACCACGTTCACGCCGCAAGCGCGTGCCCGGTCGACGATGGCCGCGTCCAGGTCCATGCGCCGGGCCACGACGGCGTAGGTGCCCTGATTGCGGGGGAGCGGGAAGGTGGCCACGTGATGCGACGGCGACGACACGTGAATATCTGATACAGGTGTCCAGGACCCGACCGCCTCGGGGTGTACGCCCAACGATTCCAGGAGGCGAAGGGCGCCGGTGGTGAGCCCGTCGCCACAGATCTTGTCCCGGGGAAACGCCGCCTTGTCGAGGAGCACGACCCGCCGACCCGCATTGGCCATCGTGATGGCGGCGGCGGCACCGGCGGGGCCGGCGCCCACGATGACCACGTCGGCAGTGGGCGGAACAAACATCAACGTCAGGGTACGGGCCAATTCGCTCTACCGGCCAAAGGGCGTGGGTTCGGCTGGACCGGTCAGGTCTTCGGGGTCGGGTGAGCGAGGGCCAGGAGGTCATCCCAGGCCGCTCGGTAGCAGGCCACAAACCGTTCCGGCTCGGTGACGGCTGCAGGGTCGACGTTGATGCCGATATGCACGTCATCGAGGTGGGAGAGCAGGGTCACATTGATGGCGGCGCCAGCTAAGGGGCCGAGGGCAAACATGGAGTCGATGCGGGCCCCCGAGGTGAAGAGTTCGATCGGGGCGCCGGGCACGTTGCTGGCCACAAGATCCACACCCTTGAGCATGGCCCCGAACAGGCCCGTGCTGACCGAGGTGGGAAGACGGGTGAGGATCCGGGCCAAAGGTTCGACCATGGTGAGTGCTGGCTCGGCTCGCTGCGCCGCCACCAATGCGCGCATGGCCAAGATGGCCTCGGCCGGGTCGGTGATCCCGATAGGTATCGGGAACCGTGCCGGCGCAAAGTTGTTGCCCATCGCATCGCCTTCGCCTTCGCCTCGGAGGTTGATGGGCATGGAAAGCCGAAGGGCCTCAGTCGGGGCTCCCATCTCCTCGTGATAGCGGCGAAGGCCGTCGGCGGTGGCGGCTAGGAAGGCGTCGTTGAGCCGTCCGCCCGCGGCCTTGGCCGCCGCTTTGGCCGCCGCTAACGGGAGGGTGACGGTGTCGAAGTGGACCGAAAGCGAGCGACCGGTGAGCAAAGGGGAGAGGGGCACGTTGGCCGGCGCCGCCATGCGAGCGATGGAGCTGACCGTCTCGGCCACCAGCTTGGCGGTGCCCACTGGGTCGTGAAGGGCGGCGCCGGCGGCATGGGCGGCCACCTCGGGCAGGCGCTTGGCAATGCCCAGGTTGCGGCGTTGCTCATGTTCGAATGCATCGCGGAACCGGTCGAGCTGGTTCATGATCTCTGGGGTCGGTGCATCGGGCATGTCGGCCAGGTCGCCATCACGGGTGAGCTCGAAGAGCACGAGTGCGATCTGGACGGCCCCGACACCATCGGTGATCGCATGGTGGATCTTCATAATGAGGGCCGCACCGCCCTCGGCCAGGTCGGTGATGACCAGCATTTCCCACAGCGGGCGGGCTCGGTCGAACCCCTGCATGGCCATAGGTTCAGCCAGATCGAGCACGGAACGCAGGTCCCGTTCCCCGGCAGCGCGGACCCAGCGAAGGTGATAGCTGAGGTCGAAATGGGGATCGGTTTCCCAGCGCGGGGGTGCAACCGACAGCGGGTTGGCGCGAACGCGTTGGCGCATTCTGGGGACCATCCGAGTCCCGCGCTCGAGGAGCCGGGTGAGCCGTTCGGGATCAGGGGCGCAGTCCAGGAGGCAAATTGCCGTAATCGTGGACCGCAACATGGGGTCCTTCTCGATCGTCCACATGAGCGCATCGGAATCGCTCATTCGCTGCTGGAAACGGAGCTCTGCCATGGGCGGCAGTCTGCCAGCAAGTCGGATCGCGAGGCACTAGCACGAGGTCTTGCCCTTATCGCGGTACCGGGCTCGGAAGGTGTCGGTGGCGACCTTGCTGGCTGGGTAGTGCGTGGTCCGCTGCGTGGAGACGATGGTGCAGTTTCCGGATCGACTCTCGGTGGAACCGGTCTGTTGGCCGTAGGCGTACTGCGTTGACCACAACTGGACGGTGACGCTACCGGCGGTCCAACTGGTCCAGATCAAGATCCCGTAGGGCGTGTCATTTTTCCAGGCCATGTCTGGGTTGGGGAAGCCCATGGTCGCTTCGCGGCCACGCGGGTACCGGTCGAAGTATTCCGAGTGGGCCTGGTACACGGTGATGTCGAGCCCCGCGAAATAGGCGGCATTGAACATGGTGGTGGCGAACTGGGAGACACCTCCGCCGATTTCTTTGACGTGTTCGCCGTTGGCGATCGCTCCGGCTTCGACGAAGCCCTTGGCCGTCGTGCGTTGGCCGACCGTGCCGTTTACGGAGAAGGTCTCACCCGGTTTGACCACGGTGCCCCGCACCAGATCGGCGATGCGGTGGATATTGAGAATTCGACCGCCCCCGTTGGCGGGGTAGTAGGTGGTGAAGCTCTTTACTTGGGGCTGGCCGGCCCATTCCGTCGTGGTCCCCACTGGTTCCTTGATCCCGAGCTTCTGGGCGTCCTCGGTGGTGAACGATGGCTTGGTGACCTCGAGGTCGATGGTGACGGCGGGTTCGCCGCTGTTGATGGCGGTTAGGAGGCGGTCAGCGGTGTCTGCCGCGCAGCAGGCCGCGCCGTCCCTGCTGGGCGTGATCTGGATTGTTCCGCCCACCAAGGCGATCTTGGCATCGGCCACCTTGTTGTTGGCCGGAATCGTCGCGGTCAGGGCCGCCTTGGCCTTCTCGGCGTCGAGGGTGACCTCCATGTGGCCATCACTGATCTTTGAGCCGAGCCAGGAGCGAACGGTGGCCGGAGCAAGAGCGACGGTGGCAATGCCGGCCGTCACGGTGAGGCCCTTGGCCGTGGCCAGCGTGAGCTTGTCGGCCAAGGCTTGGGCGGCCGCGTCGCTCACCGCCGGCGCGGTGGCGGTGACATTGGCGGTGACGATGATGGGTTCCTCGCCTGAGCGGGCGCGGCGCAGGACCTGATCGCCGAGGCCTTCGGCCTCGATGCGGCTACCGCTTCTGCCGCTCAAAATAGTGATGGCGTCCGCCCCGGCAATCAGTTTGGGCTCGCCGGCGACGGCGTCGCCACCGAGCGCGGCGACGCCCGATTCGAGAGCGACGGAGTCCATCGTGAAGGAAAGGGGACCGGCCCGGTCATGTACGAACGACGACAACCAAACGAAAGGGCGCAGGGGTAGCGAAGTCTTTTCGTCCAGGTTAAGTGCCGCTTGAACGGTGTCCTTCTGATCTAAGGCCAAGCCGAGATCTCCAGCCTTGGCCTGGTAGTTTTGGGTGGCCGTGCGGACCTGGACTTCCACGTTGGTGTAGTGGTCGGCCAAGTCGGCCACGGTGTTGGCTAATTCGTCCTCGGGCAGCTTGGAGATGTCGCGATTGCCAAGGGTGACGTTGCGCGGCACTTTGCCGCTGGCGCTGGATGAATCGATGGCCCAGGCCGCCAAGAGCATGACGACGATGAGCAGGGGAACGCCGAGGCCAAGAATCAGCCGGGCGCGAGGGGCACGCATGGCGTCAACCTTGGCACGCGGTACCCCGCCCGAAGCGGCACATCGATGCTCTGCAACCGAGCGGTAGCGCGTGGGTCATGATGTGATGGTCAGCGAGAAGCCGCTGCCGTGGTTCACCGGTCGGTGGTCACGAGTCGATCCCGCCCGAGGGCGGGAGAACGGGGACTGTCGTGGGAATCTGCGAAGAACGGGTTTGTATCGTCACGGGCGCCGGGCGCGGTATCGGCCGCGAACACGCGCTCATGCTTGCTGAGCAGGGCGCCAAGCTGGTGGTGAACGACATCGGTGGTGAGATCGATGGTAGCGGCCGGTCCACGGGGCCAGCCCAAGACGTGGTCGACGAGATCGTCGCCAGTGGTGGTGAGGCGGTGGCCAACGGCGACGACATCAGCACCTGGGATGGGTCCGAGCGCCTCATCCAGCAGGCGGTCAAGGTGTTCGGCACGCTCGACGTGGTCATCAACAACGCCGGAATCTTGCGAGACCGGATGCTCGCAAATATGACTGAATCAGAATGGGACGCGGTCATTGCGGTCCACCTGAAGGGCACCTTCGGGCCGTCGCGTCATGCGGCGTCGTACTGGCGAGAGAAGGTCAAGGCCGGTGAGACGGTGGACGGACGCATCATCAACACGTCCTCCCCGTCAGGCATTTACGGCAACGTGGGCCAGACCAATTACGGCGCGGCCAAGGCCGGGATTGCCGCTTTCACGGTGATCGCGGCCAAGGAACTGGCGCGATATGGCGTCACGGTGAACGCTGTCGCCCCGGCCGCTCTCACCCGCATGACGGAGAACCTTGGTATGGGCCAAGCCGACGACATGACCAAGGCCATGATGTCGCCCCGCTGGATTGCCCCGATCGTTACCTGGCTTGCTTCGAGCGAGTCGGCCACCGTGACCGGCCGGGTCTTCGATGTTACGGGCCAGGCCTTGTCGGTGGCTGAGGGCTGGCACCGAGGCCCCACTCAGGAGCACCCGACCGATGACCCAGCACTGCTTGGCGCGGTGGTGCAGCGCCTCGTGGCCGAGGCCCGCCCCAATGCCAACATGTTCGGTTACGACGAGAAGTAGGGAGCGCCCGTGCCTATCAATCCCGAAGCAGTTGGTTCCAAGGGTCAACCCACAAAGCATGCGTGGGACTCCAAGGACGCCATCCTCTACGCGCTGGGGGTGGGTGCCGGCGCAGTCGATCCGCTCAACGAGTTGGCGTTCACCACGGAAAACACGCAGAACGTGGACCAACAGGTCCTGCCCACCATGGCTGTCGTGCTGGCGGTCGGCGGGTCCGGCGCCTTCGGCTCGGTAGGCACCTTCAACCCGGCGATGCTCGTCCACGGTGAGCAGGCCATCACCCTGCACGGGCCGATCCCCGTGAAGGGCGAAGTGGAGACCACCGGCCAAATCACCGGCATCTACGACAAGGGCAAAGGGGCCGTCATCGAGGTCACCTCCACGTCGGTCGATACGGCAACGGGTAGCCCCTTGTTCTCCAGTGTGATGTCGGCCTTCATCCGCGGTGAGGGCGGGTTCGGCGGAGACCGAGGCCCGTCGGGTCCCAAGAACGTTGCCCCCGAGCGCGAACCCGACCACATGGTCACGTACCAAACCCGCACCGATCAGGCCTTGCTCTACCGGCTCTCGGGCGACCGAAACCCGCTGCACTCGGACCCCGCGTTTGCCGCCTTCGGGGGGTTTGATCGGCCCATCCTGCACGGGCTTTGCTCCTATGGCTTCACCGGTCGGGCCTTGCTCCACACCCTGTGCGGCTCGGACCCCGCTCGATTCACCGGCATGGAAGCCCGCTTTTCGTCACCGGTCCTGCCCGGCGAGGCGCTCACCATCAAGGCCTGGGAAACTGGTGATGGTGAGGCGATCTTCCAGACCGCAGGCGGCGATGGTCGTACGGTGATCGACGCCGGGAGGCTCAGCTACACCTGATTGGTCTCGCTCATGACCAGTCAAAAATCCAGTGACGGCCAAACAACGTTGCCGCCAGCGCGCCCATGGCCGGGGCCAGATTGTCCATCAACGCCGGGCAGTACGCGTAGTGCTGGACCGCCAGTTCGAAAGCACCCCGCGCGTCGCGGGGCGGCTGGCTTACCAAGCACTCAAGGGTGTCGGTCCCGATGCTCACGACATCGGCACCGTAGGACTGGTGCCAGAAATGCAGGACGGAGAGGTGTTCGGCACCGCCGATATCGCTGCGTTCTGCGCCTGACCAAGCCAGCAAGGCCGGCACTTCCCACCCTTGGGTTGCAGGCACCAACGCGATCTGGACGCGCTGGCCTGCGATCGCCCGTACGGCTGCCGCGTCCGGCCGGGCCGACAGGCGCTCGCGGATCCGGTCCTGGTCGACTTCGAGCTTGGCCAGGTGGCGGGGCACATCGTTGAGGTAGTCGTCCTTGGCGGGGTCGCCCATCCAGGTCACGAACAGATCCGGTGCGGGCACAACATCGTCCAAGAGGGCGATACCCGGTTGATCTTTTGCGAGGACGCTCAGCCGCCAGGTCAGCTGGTCTATGGCGGCAGGGTCAGATCCGACGATGACCGGCCATAACCCGGTTCGAGGGTGCCGCTGCCGGAGCGCCTCCCAGGTTTGGAGGGCCGTCGCCCCACCGGCGACCTCGAGGAGCCAGCACTGGTCCCCCCGCAGGGTCTTGCACCACGGCTCGACGCCGGGAGGGAGGTCAACGCCGCCCGGGAGGCGGGCCGGGCCCGTCATCAGAAGAGTCGGAGTTCGGTTGACTCAATGCCGCGCAATTCGTCGTAGTCGACTTCTAGCCACCCAATACCACGATCGCTGGCCAGCACCCGCGCCTGAGGCTTGACCTGTTGGGCCACGAACATGCCGCGAACGGGGCGCAACATGGGATCTCGATTGAGAAATTCGAGGTAGCGAGTGAGCTGTTCGACGCCGTCGATGTCGCCTCGTCGTTTGATCTCCACTGCTATGGCGCCGCCCTCGCTGTCTCGGCACAGAAGATCGACGGGGCCGATGTCGGTCGGGTATTCGCGTCGCACAAGCCGCCAGCCATCTCCGAGGGTAGCGCAGTTGGCGGCCAGCAGTTCCTGGAGGTGGGCCTCGACGCCGTCCTTCTGCAACCCGGGGTCCACACCAAGATCCCAGCTCGAATCGCTCAGGACTTCCTCGAGGGTGATCCGAATGGTCTCGCCCTTGGAGTTCGTGACCGTCCAGAGGCCTTCCTCGGTACTGAGCCGATTGGGGGCGTTCATCCAGTTCAGCGGCTTGTAGGCCCCGCCATCGGCATGGATCGCCACACAGCCGTCGGCCTTCACCATGATGAGACGGGTGGCAAGAGGAAGGTGCGCGCTCAATCGACCTTGGTAGTCGACGGAGCAGCGGGCGATGACAACGCGCATTGGCGCGGACGCTAGATCACTAGGAGCGAGGTGACCGACGGAACCGTCGACCGGTCCGTCGCTTCTCCATGCGGTCGACAATGACTTGGCGTCGTTCGCGCAGTTCGCGGTGGGTGAGCGCACCGGTGGTTTCGACATCGACGCCGAGGCTCCCCTTGACCCCATCGAGGTCCAGCTGCCAGTCGCCCTGGGCCAGACCAACTTCGTTGGCGATGCGCTCGCCGTGACGGGTGGTGAAGTACATCGCGATGTCGGTGATTTCCGCGAAGAGGTCAAGGTCAGGAGCCAGCGTGGTGATGGCCCCGTCGAGAAAGACCAGGTTTTTCACGAAGAGCATGAGGGGCTTGGGCAGGCGGGCGCCGTACCCGAGCAGGGCCTTCATGATCCGCTGGATCTCGCCAGTGAGCTCCTCCGCGCTGAGGGTGGTCGGGTCTATCGGCGGTTTATCGAGCCCCAGCTCAGCGATGATGGAATCCAGGTCAGCGTCGGGCGGAAGCGCGCCGAGGTCTCGGAGGGCGCCCAGCTGGGTGCCGACATCGTTCATCGATGCCCCTACCAGGAGCCGAAGGAACGCCAGACGTTGTCCCTCTGGTAGGCGGCCCGTGATGCCGAAGTCCAGCAAGCCGGTGCGGCCATCGGGCAGCACCAGCAGATTTCCACCGTGAAGATCGCCGTGGAAGATGCCGTTGAACATGCATCCCTCCAGGAACCCGACCATGCCCGTACGCACCACGGCTTCGGTATCGATTCCGGCCGACTGCATGCCCACCACGTCGTCGAAGGCAAAGCCGCGGAACCGTTCCATCACCAGCACCCGGCGGGTCACCAGGGTGGGATGGGGGCGGGGGATCACGTAGCCGCGTTGGCCCAGGCTGGCGTAGGAGCGGGCCACTTCGATCATGTTGTCGGCTTCTAGGCGGAAGTCCAGTTCCTCGGTGATGGTCTCCGCGAACAGATCTACCAAGGCCGGAGGGTTGGCCAACGCGGCGACGGGGATACGCCCGACAAGAAACGGGGCGATCCAGGCCATGACCCGGAGGTCTGCGTGGACCCGTTCGGCCACGGCAGGCCGCTGGACCTTGACCACCACTTCCTCACCCGTCCTCAAGGTGGCGGCGTGGGCTTGAGCAATGGAGGCAGCGGCGATTGGCTCGCGTTCAAAGTGTGAAAATACCTCGCTGAGCGGTCGACCAAGGTCTTGCTCGACGACGTCGCGGATCATGGCGAAGCGTTCCGCCGGCACCCGATCGCGGAGCTTGGCGAATTCATCCACCAGCTCAGCCGGGAACAGGCCTTGGCCCGACGAGATGATCTGACCCAACTTGATGTAGGTGGGGCCGAGGGCCTCGGCGCCGACCCGCAAGCGGTGAGCAAGGTCTGCCCGGGATGCGACCCCACCCTGTCGGCGGGCGCCGAAATACCAATGACCGACCCCGCCGCCCAGGTAGCGCACGGTCCGCCCGATTCGTCGCCCGGGTGGCAGTAGCTGTCGGCGAGTGAGTTCGGGCAATTCCCGGGCCACTCGCTCACGCTCGGCGGCCACGGGGCGCTGCCACGCCAAGGGGGCATCCGGCAGGACCCACGGTGGGTGGTCGGAGAATGCCGCCCACGCCACATCGGCCGGCGTGTCAACGGAGGTCCGGTCGGTATCGGGCATGTGGCAGTTTCCCACCTCGGAGGGCGGTTCCCTCCAGTCGAGCGGCAATTTCCTTGATCCAAGTAGGATCTGTCGTTCGGGACCACCAATCCGCAAGTGAAGTCGAACTTGGCCATGACCACTCAACGCAGCACCGGAGAATGGAGCCTGGCGGTTCGCCAGCAGGCTGCTGTTGCCCGCGTCGGGCAGCTCGGCCTTCGTGGTCTCGAGATGGCGGTCTTGCTCGATGAGGCGTTGCTGGCCTTGGCCGAGACCCTCGATGTGGCTGACGTTGGCCTGTTCGAGCTTGCGGTGGACTGGCGTCGACTGACGGGACGAGCGGGGGTTCATCGGGGGCGCCGGATCGAGACGCAACAGATGGCCGCCATGCAAGTTCCCGCCGGGCGGGAGTCCATGCTGGGTTACACGGTGTTGCAGGGCGTTGTGGTGGTAGCGCCGGACTTGCTGAACGATTCCCGATTCGTGGCCCGTGCGGCAGAGTTCGGCGTGGCGGCCAAAGCGGCGATCACGGCGCCGGTGGGTTGGGGCGAACGACCGTGGGGAGTGGTGGGGGCGTATTCCGGGGTGGCCAGGTCCTGGACCGACGACGACATCCACTTTGTGCAGTCCATGGCCAACACCATTGGTCTGGCCATTTCGCGCCAACGAGTTGAGCATGATCTCCGCGACATCTCGACCCGGCTGGACTTGTCGTTGGCCGCAGGCGGCCTCGGCGCATGGACGTGGGATATCCAAGGGGACCACGTCGAGCTCTCGGGTCCGGCCATGGCCATCTACGGGCTCGAACCCGAGACGTTTGACGGGGCCGGCGACAGCCTCCTGGCCGCCGTGCATCCCGACGACAAAGGCGGTTTGCGAGGGGAGGCCTATGAGGGCATGCAGACCACCGGGGAGCACCACAACATTTTCCGGGTCGTGCTGCCCAGTGGGGAGGTCAGGTGGGCGGAATCCTGGGGCCGCCTGCTGGAGGAAGCCGGCCAGCCGTTCCGGATGGTCGGCGTGGTGGCCGACATCACGGAACGCCGTGAACGAGAGGCAGTCAAGGAGCAGCTCCTAGCGGCGGAGCAGCACGCCCGCCACGAGGCCGAGCTGGCCCGTGAACACCTGCTCCTGTTGGCAGAAGCGAGCGCCCTTTTCAGCGCCAGCCTGAACCCTGAAGTCATCCTGGCCAGTCTCCCTG
>JANXNS010000052.1 GCA_025353965.1 Aquihabitans sp. | reverse complement strand
ACGCGCGCCGACAAGGACGAGCTGCTCCGCCTCCCGGCCAGCGACCCGTCGACACCTCCCGCATCGGTGCCCGTCGTTGCCCACCTCGAGGACCGAGACGTCTTGCGCATTCGAGCGGAAGGGTTCGAACCGTCTTCCGTGATCCAGGTCCGTCAGTGTCGCCGCACGGTCGACGGCTTCACCGGGTGCTGGAACCATTTCCCCGTGGAAGTCGGCGGTAACGGCGCCGTGACGTTCCAGTACCAACTGTTCGCCGAGGGCAAAAACCGCTGCGGACCTGACGATGCATGCGCCGTGCTGGTCGGGCTGGACGCTGGGGACCTGGCCTCCGCTTCTACCGTCTTCGGGGCGGGAGCGCCCGATCCGGCCCGATTGCGGATCAAGCCGGTGGGCCCCTACGAGGAGGGCGTGCGGGTGGTGGTCACCGTCAGCGGCCTTCCCGCTGGCTCCTCCGCCGGGATCGGCCTCTGCTCCCGCACGTGCGGCCGGACGAGACCCGTGCTCGCCGGCGAGGACGGCGTCACTCGCGCCACCGTGACGATGCGACCACGTTGCGACGGTCAGCCGTGTGCGGTCGCCCTGATTGGTGCCGGTGCCCGCGATGCGACGCTGCCGGTGCGGTTCGCGGCAGCTCCGGTCCCCGAGCACGACGCCCGGCGGATCGGGCTGGCGCTCTCGGGCGCTGGCGCTGCGCTGCTGCTGGCGTGGTTCCTCGCCCGCCGCACCGATTGGGAGCCTCCGAGCGAAGCCGCGACACCCGGGCTCGATGCCGCCGAGATCTGACCGACAGAGGCTGGCGAGATCAGGGAGGCGACATGGTCCTACGGCTATCTCATCCGTGGTCCGGTAGTGCCACCGCCGTCACCCGTCGGCGGAACGGGGAGGCGGTGGCAGGCAGAAGCCTAGATGCCGCACCGCGAAAACTTCGCACTGACGGGGTCCCGGCCTCTTGCCCCAGGTCATGCTTGGTGCGCAGTTGCGTTCCAACGTTCCAACAGCTTGTGAACGATTTGGGGGATGGCTAGCAGGCGGCCACCATGTTGCGAATTGCTCGAACCTCAGCCTCGTCGGCTGTCAGCGCCCACTTGATCTTGACCCGCACCCAGCCAAGCCCGAACTGACACCAGGCGTCACGGTTCGGTGGCTGCCACTCGGCCGGGTCCCGGTCGCTCTTAGAACGGTTAGTCGATGCGGTCACAGCGATCAGTGCGTCGGGTTCGTCGAGATCGTTAGCGAACGCCCGACGGCGACCGGCGTCCCAGGTATCTGCCCCCGATCGCCATGCCTCGCCAAGAGCCACGACGTGGTCGACGTCGAACTCGCTTGGATCGTTGGTCGTGTACCCGTCGTAGATGGATAGCCACCCGGTTGCAAGGCCCGGCAGGTCTGTGCGGCGTTCGGCCTCAAGGACCTCGCAGCGGGTGTCGCACCCGTCTCCGTCGGCGTCAACCCAGTGTTGGAACAGCCCTCGGTCGTAGCCAGCGCCGCTGCCTTCTGGCGCGACGATGAGCTGGTCCACGAGTGCCATCGCTGACCCCGTCGCTGGCGCCAGCCGCGTTGTCGGTGGGGGATCGGTGATCGGATCGAACTTCGGGCTTTGCGTTGTGGTGGCATCCGACGCCGGTTGGTTGGAACGGTCCACTGCGGTGGCACAACCCGAGAGCAGCAGCGCTGCTATGAGGGCCGAGCTGGCGACCCTGCCTACTCGCACGCCACCACCCCGTTGTCTCGATCCGAGCCCGAGCGGTAGCCCGGCCCCCATCGGTAGAGCAGTGCCTGACTATTCACAGGCAATGCCATCTCCGTCCCGGTCCAACTTTGCGGAATATCCAGGTTCTCCGCGATGGATTGGCGCTGCTCCTGCGGCTCGAACGGCGTCGCAATTGGCGTAGTACGCGGTCGGCGGCGCAGGGGGTGGTTCCGTCGGTGGTGGTGGTGCGGCCGTGGTCGGAGCGATGGTCGTGGTGGTAGCGAGGGTGGTGGTGGTCGCTTCGGTGGTGGCAGTCGTCGCCGCCTTCAGCAGCACGATGCCAGCCGCGTAGGTGACGTTCAACATGTCCGGGGCGTCCGCCACCGCTTCCGGGCAGTCGGCCTCGGCGGCGTTACCGAGCGCACCGATCAGTGGCTTTAGGTGTGCCTGGTCGACGTCCAGACCAATGATTTGCCTGGCGAGGGTGTCCGCTCCGGCGGTGTCCCCCGCTGCGTTGCAGGTCCAACGCACCAGCGATGTCGTCTGCGCTTCGGTGAGGCCAGCTGCCTTCGCCGCCGCAAGGGCGAGACCGGTTGTTTCGCTAATGGTCCTGAACTCTGCGGTGGTCGTCGTCGTGGAGGCTCTGACCTTCGATGCCGAGTCGCCCCCGCTGCATGAGCCGATAGCGCCGAGCGCAAGGAGCCCCACTGTCACCGGCGCCGCCATGCGGACCCAGTTCGGCCATGCGTTGTCCTCCGTTAGCCAGCCCTTGATCGCCACGTCCCACAGCTCCCCAACTCGATGGCATGGCCCGCCTAGCCAACCACAAGAAGTTACATCACTGCCGTGACCGGCGCCTCGGGAGCCACGGACCTCTCCTGGCTTGTCCTGCCGCTGGCAGTTGGTGATCCGTTCCGAGGCGGCCCGGCCCGACGCTGTGACTCGCTAGTGACCATCCTGTGACGGCAGGCCAGGAACCCCTCCCGCAGTTTCCTGCGGTGGAGTCCCTGACCGGCCGTTTCCCATGGTCGGGCTGAGAGGATTCGAACCTCCGGCCTCTTGACCCCCAGTCAAGCGCGCTAACCAAGCTGCGCCACAGCCCGTGGGGGCATCACCCTAGTACGGGGCCAGCCCGTCCTTCGAACCGATCGGACCGTTGGATGCGCTCCTCGCCGGTTACCCGGGCCAGTCACCTGTGATGAGCCAAATCGCCGTTTGGACGAGGCGCCAGCCCAGGTAGAGCACGAGGGCAACCACCAGGATCCAGAAATGCCAGGGCACTTTGCCGCCGTCGGCATCGGGGTCTGGCGGGTCGGCAATGAACCGGCCGCACTTCATGCACGTCCCATCGGGAGCTACTGAGCTGGGGTTATAGAAGCGACTGCAGGACTCGCACCAGGGCACGCCGACACCTTTCCCGTTGGCCCCATGCCGCTGCAAGATTGGGGCAATGGCCTCGTGCCGTCAGAGCGGCGGTGCCCGGCGAGTGCGGGGACCATGGTTGGCCACCGGGCTTGGTAGCGGATGATCCACCAACTTGGCGATCAGCGCGGCCGAACCGAGCAATCTTTCGAGGTCAATTCCCGTCTGAATGTCGAGGTCGTCCAACATGGCAACCAAACCTTCGGTGGCTAGGTTTCCTCCGGCCCCATGGGCGAACGGTGAGCCACCCAATCCGCCGACCGACGTGTCGAATCTGGCCACACCCCGTTCGAGCGCCGCATAGGCGTTGACCAGGGCTGCACCCCTGGTGTCATGCAGGTGCAGGCCGATATCGGTGACCAGATCCCCCCGGAGCGCATCGAGTAAATCGTCGATTCTGCGAGGGGTGGCCATACCGGTGGTATCGGCGTAGGTGATCGTGGTGCCGAGGTCGGCCAGACGCTGGGCCAATACGGCCACCGCACCCGGGGGAATCTCCCCCTCATAGGGCGATCCGAAGGCGCAGGAGATCACCGCATCAACGGGGATGGATGCCACCGCAACAATTGCCCCGATCACCGCAACCGATTCATCGATCGACATGTGGACGTTTCGCTGGTTGTAGACCGCCGACGCGGAGATAGTGACGGTCAATTCATCCACCCCAGCCGCCAGCGCCAACTCTGCCCCTTTGAGGTTGGGCACCAAGGCGGTGTAGCAGGCTCCGGGGCGACGGGTTATGCCCGCCAGTACCTCCGCCGCGCCGGCCATGGCGGGCACCGCTTTTGGCGAAACAAACGCCGCCACCTCGAGGTGTTGGACACCCGCATCCTGAAGTGCTTCGATCAAGAGAACCCGATCGGCTGGGGCAACGGGTTCCTCGGGTTGGAGCCCGTCGCGCGGGCCAACTTCTCGGATCTTGACCGTGGTCGGGTAGGTGCGGTGGTAGCTCACCAATCAGACCGGCGGGACGCCATGGCGGCGGTCAGAAAAGTGCCGGTCCTTGCCTTCGGCGAGGGCGAGCCGGCGGATGATGTCGGCCCGCAGATGCTCGGGCTCAACGATGGCGTCGATCACCATCTCCGAGGCCAACCGCAAAATATCAACGTCCTCCTCGTAGATCCGGCGTTGTTCGGTCACGAAGGCTTCAGCCTCGGCCGCGTCTTCGAAGGCGGCAATCTTGTTGGCAAACACGGCGTTGACTGCTGCCTCAGGGCCCATCACGGCAATCTTGGCCGTTGGAAGGGCAATGGTTGCTTCGGGCTCAAATGCCGGCCCGGCCATGGCGTAGAGCCCAGCGCCGTACGCCTTGCGGAGGACCACGCAGAGCTTGGGCACGGTCGCCTCGGAAATGGCAGTCACCATCTTGGCGCCGTGGCGGATTATGCCCTCGCGCTCCACCACGGTCCCGATCATGAAGCCGGGTACGTCGGCCAGAAACACCAGTGGGATGTTGAATGCATCGCAACACCAGACAAACCGGGCCGCTTTGTCCGCCGAGTCGGTAAAGAGCGCGCCACCCTTGGCCATGGGGTTGTTGGCTACAAACCCGGTGGGCTTGCCGTTGACCAACCCCATCCCACACACGAGTTCCGGTGCGAAGAGTGGCTTGATCTCGAAGAAGCTTTCTGCATCGACGATGCCGTCGATGATCGTGTGGATGTCGTAGGCCAACTTGTCGTCGCCCGGGATGCTCCCTGCGTGTAGAGGGAACTCTGGACCGAGCGCCTCGTAG
>JANXNS010000156.1 GCA_025353965.1 Aquihabitans sp. | reverse complement strand
TTGCACCTGGCGGTGGCCGACGTGCCCACCGCGGCCGAGCAGTTGGCGTGGCTGGATGCCTGGACAGACGCCCATGCGGGCCCTGGTCTCGTGTATTGCCTCACGGTGTCCGAAGCCCAGCGAGTGGCCGGGCATTTGATCAGCAGGGGAGTGGCTGCCGCGGCCTACACCGGCTCCACTCCGGCGCCGGAACGGGAGCAGATAGAAGCCGGGTTGGACGACGGCACGCTCGCCTGCGTGGTGGCAACGTCGGCCCTGGGTATGGGCTACGACAACCCGTTGCTGGCGTATGTGGTCCACCTCGGTTCTCCCTCGTCGCCCATCGCGTATTACCAGCAAGTGGGTCGCGCCGGCCGCGGCCGCGTGGACGCGGAGGTCGTGTTGGTTCCCACTCGGACCGAGGCAGACATCTGGGCCTATTTCGCCTCGACCGCCATGCCCCCGAGGGACACGGTCGAGGCAGTCTTGGGTGCTCTGGCGGCCAATGGCCCGAGCACCGTGATGGAACTGGAGGCCATGGTGAACCTCCGGCGGGGTCGCCTGGAGGCCTTGCTCAAGGTGCTCAACGTGGAGGGCGCGGTCGATCGCAACGGCTCGGCCTGGTTCAGCACCGGCTCGACGTGGACCTACGACGAGGACCGGTACCGACAGTTGGCGGCCTCGCGTGAGGCCGAGCAAGAGGCCATGCGGGCGTACCAGCGGACCACGCGGTGCCGGCTCCGGTTCCTGCGCGACGAGTTGGACGACCCCGATGCAACCGATTGTGGACGGTGCGATTCGTGCACCGGCATTCGAGTGGATCAGGCCCTGGACCAAGACGCGGTGGCACGGGCACAACAGTTCCTCCGCAACGCCGAGGTTCCGATCGAGCCCCGCAAGCAGTGGCCCCGGGGCCTGGAGGGTCGCAAGGGAACTATCGCCGCAGACCACCGCGCCGAGGAGGGTCGGGCGTTGGCTTTCGGCACCGATCCGGGCTGGTCCGAGGTACTCGGCCCGTTGTTCGCCGGCCCAGACGGCCCGCCCACCGACGAATTGGTGACCGGGGTGGCGGCCGCCCTCAAAGCCTGGCCGTGGGGTCGTCGGCCGGAGTGGGTCACCTGGGTGCCGTCGCGCACCCGGCCGCTCCTGGTCGAGGGTCTGGCGGCTCGGCTGGCCGAGATGGGGAAGATGGAACTGATCGAGGCGGTCATTCGCGTGCAGCCCGCCGCGTCGCCCCAGGCCCGTATGGAGAACTCGGCGACGCAGGCCGCCAACGTGATCGAGGCGTACCACTTCGGCCGGCCAAACGGCGAGCCGCTGCCGCAGGGTCCCGGCCTGGTGCTCGACGATGCCCTGCGATCCGGTTGGACCATGACGGTGGTGGCCCAGGGCCTTCGGGCGGCAGGCGCTGGCCCAGTCCTCCCGTTCGTCCTGTGGCGCCGCCCCTGAGCGGCCTCGCCTACGGTGCCGCTATGCCGGTTCGCTGCGTGGCCTTCGATGCCGACGCCATCTTGAGCGCACCGGACCTGGCCGAGGTGCTCGCAGAGTTGACCGGGGCCGTTGTGCTGGGACTCGTCACCAACGTGAACGCCGATGCCGAGCGCCGCACCCTGGCGGGACGGTTCGACTTCCGGCTAGCCGCAGATGACATCGGGATCCGTAAGCCCGACCGCCGCATGTTCACCATGGCGGCTGCGGCCGCAGGCTGTTATCCGGTGGAGTTGGTCTACGTCGGGGACGATCCGGTCAACGACGTCGTCGCCGCCCAGGCCGCCGGGAGCCGGGGCGTTTGGCTCAACCGAACCGGGGCGCTTCGTCCGCCGGGCATCGAGCCCGATGCCACCATGGCGGACCTCACGGAACTCGCGGCCGTCCTGGCCCGGTTCGATGATGAGGAGGCGGCCGCGCTCGAAACGGTTGGGGTTGGCCCCCACCGCGAACCGTGGCCCACCGATCCGCAGTTCGACCCGGTCCTGTTGGCAGGTGGTGACCGTCGCAACGTGGTGGACCGCTACCGCTACTGGCGGGAAGCAGCGATTGTTGCGGACCTGGACCAGCACCGTCACTCGTTCCACGTAGCGATCGAGAACTGGCGCCACGACCGCAACATCGGAGCAGTGGTGCGAAACGCCAATGCCTTTGGCGCAGCAGGGGTTCACATCGTGGGCCGACGCCGCTGGAATCGTCGGGGGGCCATGGCGACGGACCGGTATCTGCCCGTCCATTACCACGAGTGCATCGCTGATCTCGTGGTCTGGGCGGCAGGCGAAGGACTGGTGGTCGTGGGGATCGACAATGTCGAGGGCTCCGTTGCTCTTGAGACGGCGGAGATCCCGGCGCGGTGCGTGCTGCTCTTCGGTCAGGAGGGGCCAGGCCTCTCGCCAGAGGCCATCGAGGCGGCCACGGAGGTGTGCTCGATCGCCCAATTCGGTTCCACCCGATCGCTCAACGCGGGGGTCGCATCGGGCATTGCCATGCACGCCTGGATCCGGGCTCACGCCCTGAGCCCGGCCTAGGGCTGCCGCTCGGTTGGCCTGGTTGGGCCGGGCCTCCGTAGGTTCTGGCCGTGGCCAACAAGCGTGACAGCACTAATCAGAAGCGAGCACGGGAGAACCGAGCCCGTCGTGAGGCCCTTGAGGTCCGCACGAAGGGTGCCCCGGCACGGCCTTCTCGAGTTGCCCCCAAGACGGTGGAGAAGTTGGCCCGGACCGCGGATAACAAGGCATCCGGCGCCGACGCGAAGGCCAACAACTCCGGTGGCAAGGCCGGGAAGAACGCCTCGGGCAAGCCGCGCCGTGAGCGGCCGCCGAAGCCCGGAGATCACCCCGTGGACATTGCCACCCTGGAGGGCAGTTGGATCTCGCGGATGATGCAGGTGCCCGGTGGTACCCAGGTGTTGTTTGCCGGGGTCATGGCCATCGTGGCCACCGGCCTGATGTCATTCTCAAAGCTCTTTGTTGCCGCAGAGGACTCCGGCAAGAAGGGCGCCAAGGCCACCCAGACCATCTTTCAGGCGTACAGCCTCAAGCTGGCGATTCCGTTGCTGGTCGTGCCGCTGGTGGTGGCGGCGCTGGCCGTGGCCTTCTCGTTCCACCCGCAAAGACGCCGTATCTGGTTTGCTGCCGCGCTTGCGCTCGGCCTAGTAGCTGCTTCGGCCCTTCAGTTCTACCTGTTCGTTGCGGGGTTCTTGGCCTACGGCGTGTACCGGGCGTACAAGGTTGAGGGTCCCAATGAATCGCTCCTTTCCCTGCTGCGCCGTCGGTTTGGACGCCCGTCTGTGGCCGCGGCTGACGACGTAGAAAATTGATCAAAGTAGAGGGTTGACGCATGGCGAACTGAGGAGGATGGTGAGAGGGCGTTGGAGCTGAGTAGCTCCGACAGCACGGAACGAAAACGCCACCCGTCTCGAGGAGGTGCAGGACACACCGTGAGGATCACCAAGTACCTGGAGCGTTCGCCTCCGGGCTGATCGAAATCCCAAATCGGTTGATCGAACCGGCCTTGCCACCCGTTCCCATTACGGACCGCGGATGCGCTTCAGAGCGGACGTCCTTCGCCCTCTTTGCTCGCCACCGGGCCCGTCCACACATGCGGCGGGAGTGAGCTCGGAACAGATCAACCAGCCAAACGACATCCCCTTGTTTCGCCGCCCCACCCGCGAAGGAGCAAGGGGATGCTCGCGTCCCAGGCGAGACTGATCGCCATAGCGGTTGTCGGCTTGTACCGTTTCAAACTGTGACTGCCCCACTTCGACTTCTCAGCGTCCACGCCCATCCTGACGATGAAGCATCGAAGGGGGCTGGCACCGTCGCTCGCTATGTGGCCGAGGGGGCCGAGGCAACGCTGGTGTGCTGTACCGGTGGCGAAGCTGGCGAAGTTTTGAATCCGGTCATGGACCGCCCGGAGGTCCACGAGAATCTCGCTGCGGTCCGCCTCGAGGAGCTCGAGCGGTCCGTTGCCATCATTGGCTACTCGGAGTTGGTCATGCTCGGTTACCGAGATTCTGGCATGCCTGACAGCGCCGAGAATGCCGACCCCCGCGCCTTCGCCAATGCGCCTCTTGAGCAGGCGGTTGGCCGGCTGGTGGGGATTATCCGCCGTACCCGCCCGCAGGTGATCATCACCTACGGCGACGATCAGCAGGGCTACCCCCACCCCGATCACCTTCGCGTTCACGACATTTCCATCGTGGCCTGGGCCGCCGCTGGTGATCCTGATCGATTCCCCGATGCGGGGGAACCGTGGACTCCGTCAAAGCTTTATTACTCGGCCTGGGCCCGGGCACGGTTTGTCGCCATGCACCAGGCCTTCCAGGACGCCGGTCTGGAATCTCCATTCGACCAAAAATGGTTCGACCGTCCATCGCAAGATCATCTGATCACCACCCAGGTAGACGTGCAGCAGTACTACGCCGCTCGCAGCGGGGCGCTCAAGGCCCATGCGACGCAGATAGACCCGACTTCCAAGTTCTGGTTCGGGCTCCCTGACGACGTGGTGGCCGAGCTCTATCCCTGGGAGGACTACCAACTAGCGGAGAGCCGGGTGCCGTCGGAGCTTCCCGAGTCAGACCTCTTCGCTGGCCTACGCTGATCATGGCCACGTTCCTGACCCAAGCTTGGCTGGACCTGCACCGTTCGCTCGGGGCATCGCTTCCGGCCGCGCCGGGCCGATCAGCACGGATTCAGTTTGTGATCGCCGGCTCGCCGGAGGGCGACGTGAAGCTGGCCATGGCGCTCAACGACGGCCTCGTGGCCGAGAGTTTCCTCGGGACGGACGGGGAGGCGGACCTCACCCTCACGATCAAATACCCGGACGCGCTGGCCCTGATTCGCAGTGACCTGGATCCCAACGCCGCGTTTATGCAGGGGAAGATCAAGGTGACTGGCCCTACCGGCCTATTGCTTGACCTGCTGGCCTTGAGCGTTACGCCTGAACGGGTGGCCGCCCGCACGGAGCTGTCCGCTCAGACGGAGACGTGATGGTGTGGCTGAGCTAGCTCGCCCGCTGAAGCTCTCGAAGCGGGCGAAAACCAATGAGCTCCACTCCGGCGCGTTTGAGCATGACGGGTAGCTCGGTGTCGAAGCAGAGCAGGTGGTGGTCGTCCACCCGATGCGACCAGTCGTGGTCGTAGGCCCGCTGCTCGGGTGTGTCGAGCGCGGGGTGCAGGTGAAGTTCGGTTACCCCTGGCTCAAGATCGTGGATGGCCCGTTCGATGGTGCGTCGGCTCCCGATGCCCGTGGCCAGGGCGAAATGATCGGGGAAGAGCACGCCCTCCTCCGCGGCGAGGGCCCGGAACGGGAACCCGATGGCTTTCTCGGTGCTCGCGCTGGACAGGCGGACCGGCAGCGAGAACTCCAACGCGAGGTCTAGGTAGACGTCGAAGAATTCGGGCCGTAGCTGCATGGAGCCCATGTGGGAATCGAGGTGGCTGATGTCGAAGCCCCAGAGAATGGCTCGCTCGATCTGGGCTCGGAGTTCTCGCCGGCACTCATCGAGGTCGGCGTGGTCCCAGAGATCCTCCAGGGTGCGGGGGAAACCGCCATCGCCATCGAGCAGCGACGGCGCCCGTGTGATCGGTCCCCACCGGTAGCGGTCGTACTCGGCATTCAAGGTGAGGTGAACACCGACGTCTTCGCCGCGGTAGCGAGACGCCGCCTCGCGTGACCATGGTGCGGGCACCATGATCGTTGCGCTGGTGGCCAGCCCGGTCCGAAGCGCTTCGTAGACCCCGGCATTGACGGCGTGGCTGGCACCGAGGTCGTCGCAGTTCATGATGACGACCCGGGAACCTTGGGCGTAGCCAAGGCGTTCGAGGAGCTCAGTCATGACGGAAGCCTCACCCGGAGAACGCTACCGCCGACAGCCACTGTCCTGGCCCTCAGCGCCGGGCGACCGGGGGACAGGCTCCCCACAGTCCAGTGTCGGCTGCGTCTGCTGCAGCCGCGGACGCGCCAAGATCGGCTCGATGGGCGGTGTTTGGCGCGATGGACAAGGTACGGGCAAAGCCCGCAGTGATCAGGTCCTCGTTCACAAAACGACCATCTGTTGCTCGCCACAGGTAGACGAGCAGGCGGCCATAGCGGTCTCTGGCTTCGGCGTCGCGTTGGACGATGACTTTGGTGCCCGGGGCCAGGAGTTCCTTGGTGTGGGCCGACGCCTCCGGGCCATAGCACTGGACGGGAGTGTTGGGTTTTACGGTCTCCGGTGTGTCGATGCCGAGCAGGCGCGTCCGTTCGGTTGTACCTGAATCGAACTGAAGGTCAACCGTGTCACCGTCGACCACGTGAGTCACCGTTGCGGTGGAGCCACGGCCGGTCTGGCCGGGGATGGTGGCAATGCCGCCGGGCGCGGACCGGCCACATCCGGCCACGGCAATGCACACCAAGCCCAAGATGGCGATTGAGCAAGCGAGAGGACGCTCAGACATAGCAACACCGATCACGACGTGAGTTGATCGGCGGCCAGGGCCGCAAGTGCGTCGGGAATGCACGCGGAAGGATCGTAGGCCCAGCCATGAGCCCCCGGTACCCGCCGGATTAGATCCGTTCGATGATGGTTCCGGTGCCCACGCCGCCACCGCAGCACATGGTGATCAGGCCGTAGCGGCCCCCGGTGCGCTCCAACTCGTGAAGGGCCTTGGTGATGAGCACGGCGCCGGTGCCGCCGAGGGGGTGGCCCAAGGCGATGGCGCCACCGTTGGGGTTCACCTTGTCCATCGGGACCTCAAGCTCCTTGGCCCACGCCAGTACGACCGACGCGAACGCCTCGTTGACCTCGAACGTGTCGATGTCGTTGATGGTGAGGCCGGTGCGCTCTAAGAGGCGGCGGGTGGCGTCTATCGGGCCGGTGAGCATGAGGACCGGATCTACGCCGACGAGGCAGGTGTCGACCACGCGGGCTCGGGCCCGAAGGCCAAGCTCGTCGGCCCGCTCGGGGCTGGTGAGCAGCAGGGCCGCGGCACCATCGGAAATCTGCGAGGACGAGCCCGCGGTGTGGACGCCGTTCTCTCGGGCGACGGCCTTGAGGGTGCCCAGCTTCTCCAGTGTGGTCTCGCGAAGGCCTTCGTCCCGGCTGACGTTGTGAGTTGTGCCCGTGGGCTTGCCCTCCTCGTCGAGGTCAGGCGCATCGATGGCGACGATCTGGCTCTCAAACCGGCCTTCTGCCCAGGCGGCGGCCGCGAGTTGCTGGGACCGGAAGCCGAATGCATCGGCATCGGCGCGGGTAATGCCCCACGTGTCGGCGATGCGCTCGGCACCCTCGAACTGCGACGTGAACTCGTACTTCTCGAAGTAGGACTTGGGAATCGGGCGGCCGAAGTTGCCCGACGCGTTGGAGCCGATCGGAACCCGACTCATGGCCTCCACGCCGCAGGCCATGGCCACGTCGACCACGCCGCTGGCGACAAGGGCCGAGGCCAGGCTGGTGGCCTGCTGTGAGGATCCGCACTGTGTGTCCACCGTGGTGGCGGCCACCCCGAGCGGGAGCCCGGCCGAGAGCCACGCCGTCCGGCCGATGTTGAAGGCCTGCTCGCCGATCTGGCTCACGGTGCCCGAGACGATTTGGTCTACCTGGCTGGCATCTATCCCGGAGCGCTTCACCACCTCGCGCTGGACAGCGCCCAGCGTTTCCGCGGGGTGGAGAGTGGACAGGCCACCGTTGCGCTTCCCGACGGGGGTGCGGACGGCTTCGACGATCACGACGTCAGACATAGCTGACAGCGTAGACCGCCCCTTGACCGGGCGGTCAAGTGGTGGCGGTCCGGCCCTGAGGTCAGGCCGCAGTTGGGTGCTGGTGTGCCTCGGGCCGGTGCTCGGCCAACACGGCACGAGCCGAGGCGATACCCCGGCGACCGGTTTCCCGGGTGCGCTCGTCTAGCCGCCAGGCGGTTGAGGTTTCTATGAGGGTGAGCTGCCTTGCCATGGTGTCAGTCTCCACAGGGGGTGTGACATTTTCGGGTGGGTAGGGCGCCAAGCTGGCACCTCACCCCCTAGCAACATCGTACAGGTGTTCGATGTTCCCGAAACCCCCCCCCTTTATGCGGGCGCAACCAGCGGCCACGGAGCCGTGCGCTCCACCATGAGGGCCAGGTCGAAAAGAAGCTGGTCCTGGTGGTGCTTGCCCATGATTTGCATACCGACAGGCAACCCGTTGAACGGCTCAATCGGGATCGACACGGCCGGGTTTCCCGAAATGTTGGCCGGGATGGTGAGGGTTCCGTTGTTGCCACCGTCAACCTTTTGATCTCCTACCCGGGAATTCATCATGACCTCGGCCGGGAAGGCGACATCGGGGTTAGTGGCCGAAATGACGAAGTCGACCTGATCGAAGAGGTCCGCCATGCGCTCGTTGGCTGCGGTGCGTGCCTTCTCGCCTTTCGCGACCACACCCACGTTGACCATCTGCTCCGACAACTCCATGCCGAACGCGATTTCCTTGGTGAGGTCGTCCTTGCAGGCGGGCCAAAGGCCTTCGAGATCGCCGTGCAGGCCCGCCAAGTTGGCCAGCGCCCAGGTGAGATCCAGCGGCGGCAGCATCACCGGGATGTCCACGATGACCAGCCCGGCGTCTCGGGCGAGCGCCTCGGCCGCCGCCATCACTCGTTCTTGGACTTCGTCGCGCACGACTGCCGAACCGAGCGTGGGGGCAATGGCGACTCGCTTGCCCTTGAGGGCGAACGAGCCGAGATCGCGCTCCCATCCATCAATCCGGGGGAGGGAGTACGGGTCACGTTGGTCGAAGCCGCTGGCCACGTCGTACCAGCGGGCCGCGTCGCGGACCGAGCGGGCCTGACAGCCCAACACCACGGTCATGGGGTGGATCTGGGTTCCGGGACCCCGCGGGATCCGTCCGGCAGTTCCCTTCATGCCCAGCAGGCCACAGAATCCGGCGGGGATGCGGATTGACCCGCCGCCGTCACCGCCCGAGGCAATCGAGACCAGCCCACCCGCCACCGCGGCTGATGAGCCGCCGGACGAGCCGCCAGCCGTTCGATCGTGCTGCCACGGGTTGTGGCAGGTGCCGAAGAGCTTGTTCTTCGACACGTTCAGGCCGCCGAACTCGGAAGCCAACGTCTGGCCCACCGTGACCGCGCCACCGCGGTCACGCAGCCGGCCCACACCGGTTGCGGTCACGGTTGCCTTGCGGTCCTTGAACACCACCGACTGCTCCGTGTCGGGCCAACCCGCCACCTTCTCCAGGCTCTTGATACCGATGGGCACACCGCCGAACGGTTTGGTCACATCGGCCGCAGCGGCGGTCGCCCGGGCCGCGTCTGCATCGACGAAGACAAACGCATTCAGGTCGCTGGCCCCGATGGCGCCGAGCGTCGCCTCCAACTCCTCGGACGGCGAGCGTTCACCCGAACGGAACGCGTCCATCAGCGAGCAAGCGTCTCCCAACCACGGCGTGTCAGTCATGAGCGCGGACCCTAGCGGGGGGTTCCGCGACCCGGCGCCGGTCAGGTGTTGTACTGGACGGCGGAGCGATCAGCAACAACCGGGCGGACGAGCTCGCGAATGATCCGCTGGTGCTCGGCGTGATCTCGGTAGACCACGTAATCGGCCTCGGTGGCGAAGTCGGCGGCGATGCCGAACTGCCAGTTGCTGTCGGCCAGGGCGAGATCCGGGCCAACCCGGTAGTCGGCGATCTCCGGGATCAACCCGGGAAGGGCCTGCAAGGCTTGGGTAATGGTCTCGATCTGTGCGGGCTCGGTGCCCTCTTGGAAGCGGAGGAGAACGAGGTGGCGCAGTGACATGGGCCGACCCTACCGAGTGGGGCAGTCGCCTAGGGTGCCGCCGTGGACGCACGGGAGTTCCTTGGCCTCGAAGCCACCCACAACCCGAATCGGTGGCATTTTCAGGTCACGCCCGGCATCTCCACCGGTGGCGGCTTCTTGTTCGGCGGGTGTGGGCTTGGCGCCGCCATCTCAGCGATGGAAGGCACAACCGGGCGGCCCGTTGTCTGGGCTACGGCCCAGTATCTGTCGTATGCCCAGCCAGGTTCGGTGGTCGACGTCGACGTGACCATCGCGGTGCCGGGTCGCAACAGCACTCAGGCCCGAGCGGTGGGCCACGTCGCCGACCAGGAAATTTTCACGGTCAACGCCGCGCTCGGGGCCCGGAGCCTCGACGTTCATGAGTCATATGTGCGCCCGCCGGATGTTCCGGCACCGGACGACTGTGACCGTCGGCCCCTGCGGATCCCCGGCGAGGAATCGATTATGAGCCGCCTCGATATGCGGCTGGCATCAGCGCGCCCTTGGGACGAGCTCCAGGGTCATCCCGCACCGGGCGGACGCTCCGCGCTGTGGGCGCGCATTCCAGAATTACTCGATCCGTCGGCGGCGACGTTGGCCATTCTTGGCGACTATGTGCCGTTCGGCATTGGCCAGGCCCTGGGCGAGTTCGCCGGAGGTAACAGCCTGGACAACACGCTTCGGGTTGTGAGGATCGTGCCCACCGAGTGGGTCCTCCTGGACATACAGATCGAGGGGATCGACCACGGGTTCGGGCACGGGACGGTGCGCCTGTTTGCCGATGACGGAACCCTCATGGCCACCGCCAGCCAGTCGACCATCGTTCGATTTTGGGAACCGTTCAAGCCCGGTACCCGTCCGCAAGCCGACCATACGGCGGCGTCGCCCCCTTCAGAGGAGACCAAATGACCTACCAGGGTTACGGTATGACCATCCCGTTCGACGGAGTACCGCTCCACCAGCACCGCGATTGGATCGTCGAACTGGCGGACCTCGGCTACACCGACGTGTGGTCCAGCGAGGCCAACGGCGCCGACGGATTTACCCCGTTGGCTTTGGCCTCGGTGTGGGCCCCGACGTTACGTCTTGGTTCGGCCATCGTGCCCAGCTTCACCCGGGGCCCAGCCACGTTGGCCCAGTGTGTCGCCGCGCTGGCCGACGCGGCCCCTGGGCGGGTGGCCTTCGGTATTGGTACGTCGTCGAACGTGATTGTGGAGCGATGGAACGACATCCCGTTCACGGAACCGTTCAAGAAAACGCGTGACACCGTGCGTTTCCTCCGGACCGCCCTTACCGGCGAAAAGGTGAAAAAGGACTACGAGACCTTCAGTGTGAACGGCTTCAAGCTCGGTCTCGTCCCCGAGCAGCAGCCGAAGATCTTGGTGGCCGCCCTCCGCCCGGGCATGTTGCGGTTGGCTGGCGCAGAAGGCGACGGGGCCATCGTGAACTGGCTTGGCGCTGAGGATGTGGCCACGGTTGCTCCCTATGTGCACGAAGGCGGGGCCGACAAGGAAATTGTGGCCCGCATCTTTGTTGCTCCTACCACGGATCGGGACACGGTTATGGCGCTCGGTCGATATGCCATTGCGGCGTACCTGACCGTGCCCGTCTACGCGGAGTTCCACCGTTGGCTGGGCCGGGAAGAAATGTTGCAGCCGATGTGGGATCTCTGGAAGGCCGGTGACCGCAAGGCTGCGCTGGCCGCCATCCCCGACGAATTGGTCGACACACTCATCGTGCACGGCAGCCCCGAGGAATGTCGCGAGCACATCGGGCGCTACCAGGAAAATGGCATCACCACGCCGGCGTTGGCCATCCTCCCGTTCGGGGTGGATCAGCGCCAGGCGATTCGAGACCTCGCGCCGCGGTAGCTGGGGGAAACGCGGGCGGCGATGACGCCGCCGATGGCCCCGAAGATGTGGCCCTGCCACGAGATGCCGTTCTTGGGAACGATTCCCCACAGGATGCCGCCGTAGAAGAACAGCACCACCACGGCAACGAACAGATACGTGAGCTTCCGCTCGAAGAAACCGCGCCCGAGTAGGTAGGTGAGGAAGCCGAAGACCAGGCCGCTGGCGCCGATGTGGTCTGTGTTGGTGGGGCCCACCAGCCAGGTGCCTAGCCCGGAGACCAGGGCTACCAGCGCGGTGACTTGGAAATAGCGCGGTACCCCGCTGGCGGCGATGATGCCGCCGAGTACCAGGAACGGGATGGTGTTGCTGATCAGGTGGGGGAACCCGCTGTGGAGGAACGGGGCAGTGACGATGCCGATCAGGCCGACCGCTTGGCGAGGACGAATGCCCCAGCGGTCGAAGTTGGTGCCAGGGATGAGGTCGATGATCTCGACGATCCACATGGTGGCCACCACCATGGCCACGATCAGGTAGGGCCGCAGCCAGTTGGGCAGGCCAAGGTCTGTCTGGTCGGGAAGGTCACCGGTCATAGGTCAGATCTTCCCACCCGAGACGGGTCCGGTCGATGGTGCGAGACTTCTTCGATGCAGGTCTTGGGTGTTCATCATGTGTCCCTCAATGTTGCCGACGTGGATGCGGCCTTGGCTTTTTATACGGGGGTGTTGGGGCTTCCGTCGCGATTGGACCGTCCGGATTTTGGGTTCGGCG
>JANXNS010000028.1 GCA_025353965.1 Aquihabitans sp. | reverse complement strand
GCAAACGCAGATGTTGGCGGCCCAGCAACAAGCCGCGGGTACAACAGTGGAGGGCGTAGCCGGCGGCGGCGCCGTCCGGATCTCGGTTACTGGCGGGCTGGAGTTCCAATCCGTCACCATCGACCCCAAGGCTGTCGATCCGGACGATGTGGAGATGCTCCAAGACCTCGTTCTCGCCGCCCTGAACGACGCGGTCGAGCAAATCAACGGGCTGCAGCATGGCTCGATCGACCTTGGTGGCCTTGACCTTGGTGGCCTCCTCGGAGGGAATTAGCCGTGGCTGGCGCCTACGCCGCGCCCGTCCAGGACCTCATCGACGAGCTTGGTCGCCTACCGGGCGTGGGGCCCAAATCCGCGCAACGCATTGCCTTCCACCTCCTCAAGCTGTCGAAAGACGACGCCATGCGGCTCTCTCGAGCCATTGGCGAAGCCAAGGACCGGGTGGCCTGGTGCGACCGCTGTTTCAACCTTTCTGAAGGCCCGCTCTGCGGGATCTGCGCAGATGACAGACGTGACGGGACCATGGTGTGCGTGGTCGAGGAACCCAAAGACCTCGTCGCCGTGGAGAAGACCGGGGAGTACCGGGGCCGCTATCACGTGCTCCAAGGCGCGATCAGCCCGATCGAAGGCATAGGGCCCGACCAACTCCGGGTGAAAGAACTCCTCGCCCGGCTCGATCCCGAGGGCATCACCGAGGTGATCCTGTGCACTAACCCCAACATCGAAGGCGAAGCCACCGCCATGTACCTGGGCCGACTCATGGCCCCGCTGGGCCTCAAGGTCACCCGGATCGCCAGCGGCCTACCAGTCGGCGGTGATCTGGAATATGCCGATGAACTCACCCTGGGCCGCGCCCTAGAGGGCCGACGCGAGCTAAACGGCTGACCTCCCAAATGGGGGCCGGAGCGCCGTCCCAACCGCGACATATTGCGGGGGGGCAATTGTCAGGATGGAGGAACGGCGCTCCGGAATGGTCCGCCGAGAGTCAGGGGGCAACCTCGACGAGCCCTTCTCATGTACCCAAGAATCTCAGTCCGCAAACCAAGTATGGGCACGTTTCCAGAAAAACTACCCAGCCACCTGCAACAAGATGGCGTCGCCCTGGCCGCCACCACCGCAGAGTGCCGCAGCACCGAGGCCGCCACCTCGTCGTGCCAGCTCGAGCGCCAACGTGAGGGCGACTCGGGTGCCAGAGGCACCAAGCGGGTGGCCGATGGCAATGGCGCCACCGTTCACGTTGGTGATTTCATCGGTGATGCCGAGGTCCTTCATGGAGGCCAGGCCCACCGAGGCAAAGGCTTCGTTGAGCTCAAACAGGCTCACGTCGGACACGGACTTCCCGGCCTTCTGCAGCGCCTGGGTGATGGCGTTGGACGGCTGATGGAGCAGGGATGCGTCCGGCCCGGCTACCTGGCCGTAGCCCACGATCTCCGCCAGCCATGGAATGCCCAGGGCTTCGGCCTTGGCCTTTGACATCACGATCACGGCAGCGCCGCCATCGGAGATCTGGCTGGCGTTTCCAGCGGTGATGGTGCCCGCCTTGTCGAAGGCCGGACGGAGCTTGCCGAGGCTTTCTGCGGTGGTGTCGCCCCGGACGCCTTCGTCCTGCGAAACGGTGATGGGCTCTCCCTTGCGCTGGGGGACCTCCACCGAAATGATTTCGTTGTCGAACAGGCCGTTTTTGTGGGCGGTTGCCGCCCGCTGGTGCGAAGCGGCGGCAAATGCATCTTGCACATCGCGAGGGAGATCTTCCTTGGCGCCGTAGGCCTCGGTGCTCGTGCCCATGGCGACGTGATCGAACTGGTCCCAGAGGCCGTCGTACATCATCGAGTCGACCACTTTCTGGTCTCCGATGCGGTAACCGGCCCGGGCCCCGGGCAGCAGGAACGGGGCATTGGTCATGCTTTCCATGCCGCCGGCCACCACAATCTGGGCCTCGCCGGCGTTGATCATGAGGTCTGCCAAGTAGATGGCGTGCATGCCCGACGGGCACACCTTGTTGATGGTGGTTGCAGGGACACCCATGGAGATCCCGCCATTCACGGCCGCCTGACGGGCGGTGATTTGGCCAGCGCCCGCCTGGAGAACGTGGCCCATGAACACATAGTCGACCTGATCGGGGGTGACCCCGGCCCGCTCGAGTGCCCCCTTGATGGCAAAGCCACCAAGCTCAGGAGCGCTGAAGCTGGCCAGGGCGCCCGACAGCTTCCCAACAGGCGTACGGGCGCCAGCGACGATCACGGTTCCAGCCATGTGAATTCCCCTTAGAGAGTGGTGCTTGAAGTACGCCAAGCGTAACGAAGGGGGACCGGTTGCTGCCTATCCGGGCTAGATCGGAACTGGGGAAGGTCAGTTGGACGAACTGGGAACAGGTGCTTCTGCCGTGGCCAGCGCCATGTCCAGCTGGGTCCGCAGGTCGGTGAGGTGCGTCTTGGCAACGTCACGAGCGGACGCCAACTCCGCGACCTGCACCGTGAGATGAGCCACCGATGCATCCGCCTCTTCCTGCGCTCGGATCTTGTACGACGCCATCATTTTGTCCACTCGGGCCTGGGCATCTGACATCAACGCCAGTGCTTCGTCCTGGGCCTTCACCCCGGCGGCGGCAGCCTCGGTGGAGGTCTGCTCGGCCTCGGCCCGGGTCTGTTCCGCATGGGCATCTGCGGCGGACCGGGTCTGTTCCGCATGGGCATCTGCGGCGGACCGGGTTTCTGCCGCCTCGTCGTTGGCCTCTTGGCGGAGGCTGGTCACCTCGTCGTTGGCTTCTTGGCGGAGGTTGGTCACCTCGTTCTGGGCATCGGTACGGAGGCCCGACGCCTGCTCATGTGCGGTGCGCAACACGGCGGCGATCTCTTCGCCGAGGTTGGTCCAATCGGTGTCACTGGAGGCCGGGGCCGGGGCGGTAGCAGGCTCCGCAGCCGAATCAGGGCCAACGATCTCCTCGGGCTCGGCAGGCTGGGCGGCCGAGCGAAAGGCCGCGGCCACGGTGCGTAGAAAGTACCGGACCTCTTCCTTGTCATAGCCACGCATGGCGACCAGGAAGTCCTTCTCAGCGATTTGTTCGGGCGTCAGCGACATCTTGAGGTCTCTCCAAGTGCAGGTTGGGAACAGAACCCTATCGGCGCGAGGTTCGCCAAGACGAGGGAATGGGGGGAGCAGGCTGCGCCGAACCCGGGTGCCGTACCTAAGATCCACCGTCATGCAGGCCATCCTCGAAGCGATCCAGGCCGGCGCCTCCGGTGCCGACATCGCCAACCTCCCGATCCCGGAGTCCTACCGGGCGGCGTTCGTCAACCGAGACGAGCAAACCATGTGGGAGGGAGTCGCGTCGCAAGACAAGGACCCACGCAAAACTCTCCACGTGGGCCAAGTGGCCACGCCTGAGTTGGCGCCAGATGAGGTCTACGTTGCGGTCATGGCGTCGGCCATCAACTTCAACACGGTGTGGACGTCCATCTTCGAGCCGGTGTCCACCTTTGGCTTCTTGGATCGTCTCGGCAAAGAGAGCGTGTGGGGTGCCCGCCACGTACTGCCTTATCACGTGGTCGGATCAGATGCGTCTGGCGTTGTGGTCCGGGTGGGGTCGGCCGTGCGCAACTGGAAGCCGGGCGACAACGTCACCCTTCACTGCAATCACCTCGATGATCAGGACCCGTCGGCCCACGACGATTCGATGCTGGCCGCCAACCAACGCATCTGGGGTTTCGAAACCAACTTCGGAGGGCTGGCGGATCTCACGGTGGTCAAGGCCAACCAGCTCATGCCCAAGCCGAAGCACCTCACCTGGGAGGAAGCGGCGTGCAACGCGCTCTGCAACTCCACCTCCTATCGCATGATCGTTAGCCCCCATGCCGGTGACCTCAAGCAGGGCCAAGCCGTGCTGATCTGGGGCGCAACCGGTGGAATCGGCGGCTACGCCGTGCAGTACGTGCTCAACGGTGGCGGAACTCCGGTGGGCGTTGTGTCGTCCCCCGAGCGCGCCGCCCTGCTCAACGAGATGGGCTGCGAGCACGTGATCGACCGAAAAGCGGCGGACTATCAGTTCTGGAAAGACGAACACACCCAGGACGAAAAGGAATGGCGTCGTCTCGGCAAGGACATCCGTGGCCTTATCGGCCGGGACGTGGACACCGTGTTCGAACATCCCGGCCGTTCCACCTTCGGGGCCTCCGTTTTTGCGGCGGCTCGAGGCGGCAAGATCCTGACCTGTGCTGCCACCAGCGGCTACATGATCGAGTACGACAACCGTCACCTCTGGATGAAGCTCAAGAGCATCGTCAGCTCCCACTTCGCCAACTACAAGGAAGCCTGGGCCGCCAACCAACTCGTGGCCGAAGGCAAGATCCAGCCTTTGCTCAGCCGTACCTACGGTCTCGATCAGGTGGGAGACGCGGCACTGGCCGTCCACCACAACCAAATCGAAGGCAAAGCTGGCGTGCTCTGCCTCGCCCCGGAAAAGGGCTTGGGCATCGAAGATCCCGAGCTTCGCGACAAGATCGGCGAAGACAAGATCACCCTGTTCCAGCGGGCCGACGCCGCCAAGACGGCCTGACCCTATGGGTCTTGAAGCAAAGAATCCGTACGAGAACGACAATTTCAAGAGCGACGAGTCCGCCCAGGTGGGCACACTTCTCACCGGAATTCACCACGTCGGCATTGCTGTCCAAGACCTAGACGCGGCCCTAGACGAGTACCGCGAGACATTTGGCGTGTGGGTTGACCATCGGGAAATTCTCGAGGCCGATGGCGTCGATGTGGCGCTCATTAAGGTTGGCGGCAGCTACATCCAGCTCATGGCCCCCACCCGGGACGACTCGCTGCTCGCCGAGTTCATTGAGGAACGCGGCCCTGGAATCCATCACGTCGGCTACCGGGTGTCCGACTGCGCGGCGGCGTTGGCCGCGCTGGTGGCACAAGGCCACGAGGTGATCGACGAAGAACCTCGCCGGGGGCTGGCCGACACAACGGTGGCCTTCGTTCATCCCCGGGCGTTGTTCGGCACCCTGATTCAGCTAGTGGAGGACGGTCCCGCCTAGGCGCCTGGCTCCACCAGCTCGACGAGGACGCCACCGGCATCCTTGGGGTGGATGAAGTTCACTCGGGAACCAGCCGTACCGCCCTTGGGGTCCTCGTACAGCAGGCGCACGCCGCGGG
>JANXNS010000001.1 GCA_025353965.1 Aquihabitans sp. | reverse complement strand
GGCCAAAGCAGCCTCCGGCGTCGATCTCAGTTGGGGTGGCGGCCTGGCATCGTCGCCGGTCAGCTGGCGGTGGGACCCAAGTATTCGCCTCTACGTGCGCAGCCAGCGGGGCCGACCCCATATGGATGCCGGCGGCCTCCGCCTGTCCGCTCAGAACGTGGTGGTGCTCGTGACGCCGTATGGCAAGAGCCAGGCCGACCTACGTTCGCCTGAGGCCCTCACGGTTGGTGGTGGGGAGGCCTACGTCTACAGCAACGGAAAACTCATGCACGGTCGTTGGGCTCGACCCAGCGAATCCAAGCCGGCGGCCTTGTTCGACAGCACCAACCAGCCCGTGTTGTTGACACCAGGACAGACCTGGATCGAGCTCCCCCGGGCCGGTGGCGTCACCAGCCGATAGCCGGTCGCGGGCTGGTTCAGTCAGGCTCGGCTGAAGCCGTGATCGGCCACCAGTTCGAGCGGGTCCAGCCTCGTGACCGTCATCCCTGGGGCCAGCGAGTTCCGCTTTCGACCAATTCTGGCTTCGGAAATTCACCTGTACCTACCTAGACTCAACCCATGGCCGACACGTCCCCCACTGCTCCTCGTTCTGGCTCCTCTACGGGCACCCAACTGGTCAAGCGGGGCCTCGCAGAAATGCTCAAGGGCGGCGTGATCATGGATGTGGTGGACTCCGAGCAAGCCAAGATTGCAGAAGATGCCGGCGCCGTTGCCGTCATGGCTCTCGAGCGAGTCCCCTCCGATATCCGCCGGGACGGGGGAGTCGCCCGCATGTCGGATCCGGAAATGATCGAGGGCATCAAGGCCGTCACCACCATCCCGGTCATGGCCAAGGCTCGAATCGGCCACTTCGTGGAGGCACAAATCCTTGAGTCCTTGGGGGTCGACTACGTCGACGAATCTGAGGTGCTTACCCCGGCCGATGAAGCGCACCACATCGATAAATGGGCCTTCACCGTGCCGTTCGTGTGCGGGGCAACCAACCTGGGCGAGGCACTGCGTCGCATCAGCGAGGGGGCGTGCATGATCCGCTCCAAGGGCGAGGCTGGCACCGGCAATGTGGTGGAAGCCGTGCGTCACCTCCGCTCAATTTTTGGGGACATTCGCAAGATCACCCAGGCCGACAACGCCGAGCTGTTCGAGTGGGCCAAGCGCCTCCAGGCCCCGCTTCCGCTCGTGCAAGAAATCCACCAGACTGGCAAGTTGCCCGTGCCACTGTTCTGCGCTGGCGGGCTGGCCACCCCGGCCGATGCCGCCCTCGCCATGCAACTCGGTGCAGAGAGCGTGTTCGTGGGGTCGGGCATCTTCAAGTCCGACAACCCCTCCATCCGGGCCAAGGCCATTGTGGAGGCCACCACTCACTTCAACGACCCCGCCATTCTGGCCAAGGTCAGCCGAGGTCTTGGTAGGGCCATGCCCGGGTTGGAAATCGCCGGGCTGGAAACCACGTTCGCCAACCGCGGCTGGTAGTCCCAGTGCCGGTCAAGGTCGGCCTCCTAGCGCTGCAGGGAGCCATCGAGCCGCATGCCCTCGCGTTTCAGGCCCTAGGCGCAACGTCGGTCGAAGTGCGGACCCCCGATCAGTTGGCGGCTGTAGATGCGCTCGTCATCCCTGGTGGCGAATCCACCACTATGTCGAAATTGCTGGATACATCTGGCTTGTCGGAGCCTTTGGCTAAACGGTTGGCAGACGGTCTGCCCACCTTTGGAACCTGTGCCGGGATGATCATCCTGGCTCGCACGGTGCTCGACGGTCGAGTGGACCAACAGTCCTACGGTGCCATCGATGTGACCGTCCGCCGCAACGCGTTCGGCCGCCAGGTGGACTCATTTGAAGCCGACCTGGCCATCGACGGGTTGGCGGACCCGTTCCACGCCGTGTTCATCCGGGCCCCCTTCGTCGAGCGTGTCGGTGATGGCGTTGAGGTCCTGGCCTCGGTGGATGGACACCCCGTGCTGTGTCGTCAAGGCGTCGTTCTAGTGTCGGCCTTCCACCCCGAGCTCACCGATGATCTCCGCCTGCACGAACTGTTTCTGAGCTCCATTTCCTAGCTTCCGCACTTCTGCGCTTCACCGACCACCTGAAATGGCGTACAACAGGGCCCGTAGGCGGGCCCTGGGCGCGCCATCAGACCGCATCTCTGCCGAGACGCATCATCACCGAGGAGGACCCCAATGTCGGGCCATTCCAAATGGGCGACCATCAAGCACAAGAAGGGTGCAACTGACGCCAAGCGGGCGAAAGTCTTCGCCAAGCTGATCCGTCAGGTTGAGGTGGCCGCCCGTGAGGGTGGGCCAGACCCCGAGATGAACCCGTCGCTGCGCACCATGTTTCAGAAGGCCCGTGACTCATCGGTCCCGCTCGAGACCATTGAGAAGGCGATCAAGCGGGCCACCGGCGGGCTGGACGGCGTCAACTACGAGCAGATCACCTACGAGGGCTATGCCGCCGGTGGTGTGGCGCTGCTGATCGACGTGCTTACCGACAACCGAAACCGCAGCGGTTCCGACGTGCGCAGTGCGTTCACCAAGCGGGGCGGTTCCATGGCCGAGCCTGGTGCCGTGGCGTGGCAGTTCGACCGCAAGGGCTCGCTTCTCGTCGACGGTGGCGCCGACGAAGACGAGCTGATGATGGCGGCCATCGAAGCCGGGGCAGACGATGTGGCCCGGGTGGGGGACTCATGGCAGGTCAGCACGGCCCCGACCGATCTCCACGCCGTACGGACCCAAATCGAGGAAGCCGGATTCAAGGTGGAGTCGGGAGACCTCACGATGGTCGCCCAGAACCTCATTCCGCTGGAGGATTCGTCCTCGGCCAAGAAAGTCCTGGACCTCATCGACGCTCTGGAAGAGCTAGATGACGTCCAAGACGTCTACGGCAACTTCGACATCTCCGACGAAATTATCGCCCAGCTCGACTAACGGTCGGTGGGCTAGGAGGCGGGTAGAGGTGGGGTGTCCCGGTTGATCCAGCCGATGTTTTCCTGGTAGCGGGGGATGTTCACCAGGTCCGCAGCGGCGTCGAGTTGGGTGAGGTCCGCCGGGGTCAGGACGACGTTGGCGCCACCGGCGTTGTCTTCGAGGTAGGTCAGGCGCTTGGTGCCGGGGATCGGAATGATGTCCACTCCCTGGGCCAACAGCCACGCCAGCGCCACCTGGCTTGGCGTGCAGCCTTGGCCATCAGCAACGGATTGGACCAGCGCGACCAGGGACTGGTTCGCGTCGAGGGCCTCATCGGTAAAGCGGGGGTTCATGCGCCGGAAGTCGTGCTTGGACAGATCCGCGGTGGATGTGATGGCGCCGGTCAGGTAACCGCGGCCGAGCGGGCTGTACGGAACGATGCCAATTCCGTGCTCCCGGCACGCGTCGAGGATTGGGCCTTCGATGTCTCGGCTCCACAGCGAATACTCGGTCTGCAGGGCGGTGATGGGGTGGGTGGCCGCGGCGCGATGAATGGTGTCAGCGGAGGCTTCTGAAAGCCCGATGTGGCGAATCTTGCCGGCCGCGACGAGGTCGCCCAGAGCTCCGATGGTCTCCTCGATCGGGGTCACTGCCGACGGGCGATGCAGGTAGTAGAGGTCGATATGGTCGACGCCGAGACGCTGAAGGGAACCGTCGACCGACGAGCGGGCGTACTCCGGGGTTCCGTCGACGTTCCGGCCACTGGGGCTGGTCGGGTCGGCCACGATGCCGAATTTGGTAGCAAGCACGACCTCGTCGCGGCGCCCGGCAATGGCTTGGCCTACCACCTCCTCGCTGATGAAGGGTCCGTAGACGTCGGCGGTGTCGAGCAGGGTCACGCCGAGATCGAGGGCACGGTTGATCACTTCGGGGGCGCTGGTGCGGTCGAAGCCGCCGTAGATAGGGCTGAAGCTCATGCAGCCGAGGCCAATAGCTCCGGCATGGAGGCCAGATCGTCCGAGAGTGCGGATGGGGAGAGTCATAGGCGAGACGCTACGGGTTTGCGGGCCGTAGGGTCGCGCCATGGCTGTTACCGCTGGGGACCCCGCACCACCGTTCTCACTTCCGGGGGTTCTAGACGGGGAGCGCCGGACGTACACGCTGGCAGAATTCGCCGGTCGCTCGGTTGTGCTGATCTTCTACCCGGGCGACAACACGCCGGTGTGTACTCGCCAGCTCAACGCATACACCGGTGACATCGATCGCTTTCTAGAGCTCGACGCCCAACTGCTGGCGATCAGCCCGGAAGACCTCGACAGCCATCAGGGCTTTGCGGAGCACCAAGGCGGGTTCGCCTTTCCACTGCTGGCCGACGTGGACAAAACGCTGGCCCAAGACTACGGCGTCCTCGGGCCCATGGGTTTCTACCGACGGTGTGTGTTCGTGATCGACGGCAACGGAACCCTCGCCCATGTCCACCGCGGCTTCGCTGGCGCGACGTTCCGAAAGACCCCCGAACTCGTACATGCCATCGAACAGGCCTGCGCCCGAGCCTGAGTCGATCACGATCATGAACGACGATGAGGTAGAGCGGTACCGGTCGATTGCGCCGGAGCTCTACGACGCCTACACCGCGGTGTGGGGGCCGGTTGTGCAAGCGGTGTCCGTCCGCCACGAAGTGAGCGGCGCGCCCATCAACGTTCTGCTTTTTGCCCGCGCCGACGACGACGTGGTGCGGCTGGCCACCCACGGCTTGGCCCTCGCCCCCGACGCAGACGGGGTGGCCCTAGGTATTGAGTTGCTCCTGACGGCGGCACCGGATCTGGCGGGGGTGGAGCCGAGAGCCGCGGTCGACTTCGTGTTCGATGTTGCGGCCACCTTGCTCACGCACTCCCTGCGTCCGGCGCCACCCGTTCTGATGCCGCCATCGGAGGCGAGCCCGTGGCTACCTTCGGCCTTGCTGTTCGACGAGCCGCTCCTGGAACCCGAATCGATTGCTGCGCTCGAAGCCGACGGAGCGCACGTCCACCTCGTAGCCATGATCCCGATTCACCCGGACGAGTACGAGGCCCTCCACGCCGCCGAGGACGTGGCCACTGAGGTGGACCGGCTGGCGGCGCTCATGGATCTGACCTGGGCCGACCTACACCGCCCCCCGTCGCCCGCTGTCTGGTTGCGACCGTGACGGCGGCGGACGTTGAGGCGGCGATCTCGTGAGCGAGGTGGTCGACGTGCTCGTCGTGGGGGCTGGCATGAGCGGGCTGATTGCGGCCCGAGCCCTGATGCCCACTTGTTCAGTCGTCGTGGTCGACAAGGGCCGCGGGCTCGGTGGTCGACTGGCAACCCGACGCATCGGCGATGCGGTCTTCGACCACGGCGCCCAGTTCTTCACCGCCGACGGCCCGGCGTTTGCTGCCTTGGTAGCCAGTTGGGTGTCTTCGGGTGTGGCGGAGCCTTGGTTTGATCAGCTTCCCGAGTCCAACACGGCGCCTACCCCGGTGCGGGACCAGCCCGGCGGGCGAGTGCGGTACCGGGGGGTTCCGGCCATGACTACGTTGGCGAAGGCTTTGGCCGATGGCCTCGATGCCCGACGGGCCACAACGGTGACCTCGGTCAGCGTGGTCGACGGCCAGTGGCAGGCCAGGCTTGCCTCGGGAGCTGCCATCAGGGCCGGGGCGTTGGTGCTCTCCAGCCCGGTCCCGCAGTCTTTGGCGCTACTCGACGCGGGCGCGGTGGCACTGGCCAAAGCGGACCGCAGCGCGCTTGAGCGGGTGGCCTACGACCCCTGTCTGGCGGTGCTGGCCCCCCTCGACGGACCCTCGGGATTGGCCGACCCGGGAGCGAAGCGCTTCGACGGCACAACCTTGGCATGGTTGGCCGACAATCAGCTCAAGGGCATTTCCCCGGTCCCAGCGGTCACCTTGCATGGCTCGCCCGAGTTCAGTCGTGTCCATTGGGACGAGCCCGATGCGGTGATTGTTGACGCCTTGCTGGGTGTGGCTGGGTTGGCCTCCGCTGCGGTTGCGGGCGAGACGCAGGTCATGCGCTGGCGCTACGCCAAGCCCAGCGTGATCCACGATCGACCGGTCCTGCTGGCAGCGGACCTACCGCCGCTGGTCTTCGCCGGCGACGGTTTCGGTGGGCCCCGGGTGGAGGGTGCGGCACTATCAGGTTGGGCCGCAGCGGCCGCACTCGTCGCGCCCACCGACTAAAGATGTCGCAGTTAAGCCGTCTATATCGTTATAACTGCGACATCTTCGGGGGTTGGTTCGGGTTCAAAGCCCGTTAGCGGCGACGGCGGCTAGGTACGCCGCCTTCACCTGCTGTTCGGGCGTGGGCGAGGTATCGGTGCTGGTGACCGTTGGCTCGACAGTGGTCGTGCTGATCGTGAACCCGAGACAGCGTCAGACGCCGTCGGCTACGCCGAGGAGGCGGCTGCGGCTCACCGCTCGCATCCCCCGCGAGAGGCCGAAGATCGCCACTACCCAGGCACCGACACCGAGCCAGAGCCCAGCTGAGCCAGCCCCGAACAGGGCACCCGTGCTTTGGCTGTAGGCGATGCCGATCATGGGCAAGGTCACCAGGCCGGCCGCCTGCTGCGCAGCCGCCGTGCTCTTGACCCGGGCAGAGAGGCGCAACACGATCGAGAGGGTGAGCGCCAGAAATGGCGGCACCACCCACAACATGAGCACCCACCACTGGGACGTGGGGAAGAACCAGCCGCCAACTTCGGGGCCCACGAATAGATTCACGATCAGGGAGTAAACGCCGAACCCGGCGATAGTGGTTGCGTAGCCGGGGAGCAGGCTGGCGATGAGCTTGCCCAGATAGATCTCACGCTCGTGAGCGGGGGAATGGGCCAGGAATTCACCGGTCCCGCGCTCGCGTTCTCCGACGATGGTGGAGGCGCCAATGGCGGTGGAAATGGTGAGCGGCACCACGATGGCCACCGGGGCCAGGAGAAACACGGCCAGTGCGTAGGCGGTGCGCCCCTGGTCGGACGTGCCTTTGATCTGGGATTGCGCGGCGGCGGGGAGGATCTTCAGTGTCTGTGACATCTGCGAGACCACCTGCACGTCACCGATCTTGGTGATGGTTAGCAGGAGGATTGTCGGGATGATGAGGAAGAAGATGGCGCCCAGGAACACCATCGGCATCCAGAAGCCTTTGTCCTCCAAGAGCTGACGGATGTCGGACCGGGCAACGATCCAGATCCGTCGCCAGTTCAGTTGTCGCCAACTGTCCTTGGGAACGGCAGCGGGTCGGGCGGCCCCGGTGGCAGTCATCGGTTGACTCCTTCGGCCACGGGCCACCCGGTTAGGGCGGCCACTTGGCGGTGGCGGTCGGTCACGGGGGCGTCGTCGCCGATAGGGGTGAGTTGGCGGCCGCCATCAGCGGCGATCGGCTTCTTGGTCCGCACCGCGAAGTACAGGTCTTCCAGGGTGGGCTCGAGCGGCTCGGCTCGGGTGAGCCGAACGCCACTGGCCACGAGCGCGATGATCACTTCGGGGATGCGGTGGTCACCGTCGAGGTGCAAGCGCAGGCGGCTTGGGTTGGAGTCGGGTTCCACCTTGCGGACGCCGGGAATGTTCCCCGCGATCGACATCGACTCGGGGTTTTGAGCACCGACGAGGACCACGGTCCCGGGCCAGAACCGGCGGGTCAGTTCAGTCGGGGTACCGGACACCAGGTCCTTGCCGTCCTCCATGACCACGACCTTGTCGGCCAGGCCTTCGGCTTCGAGTAGGAGGTGGGTACACATGACCACGGTGCGGCCTTCGGCGGTCATCTCCCGGATCATTTCGAGCACGGCATGGCTGGACTCGGGGTCAAGGCCGGAGGTGGGCTCATCGAAGAGGAGAAGGTCCGGCTCGTGAAGGATTGACCGGGCCAGGGCCAAGCGGGTCTTCATGCCGGTCGAAAACCCGCCCACGCGCTGGTCGAGGGCGTGCTCTATGCCGAAGCGGGCGGCGGCAGAACGGATGCGCTGGTCGATGCCATCGCCGCGGCCAAGGCCGTAGAGCTCGGCGGCGTAGGCCAGGTTGGCGAAGCCGTCCAGACGGTCATAGAGCGCTGGCTTGGCCGACACGACGCCACAGCGCGTACGGACTTCCTCGCCGTGCACGGACGGATCAAGGCCAAAGGTCCGGACCACGCCGGCATGCGCATCGAGCGCCCCGGTGATCATGCGAATGGCCGTGGTCTTCCCGGCGCCGTTCGGGCCGAGGAGGACGGTGATCTTGTTCGACGGCACCTCCAGGTCCAACCCGGCCAGGGCATCGACCTGGCCGAAGCGCCGCCAGACGCCTTGGAGAGAGACGACGGGTGGGGCACCGTCGTCGGGTGGCGGAGGCAAGGTCGTGCTCATTGCGCTCTCCATCGGCCGCACCCCCATACATGTTGACCAGTCAACTGATCTGAGCCGTTTCCGGTAGGTGCGCGAGCGGTGTGGTCACGGCGGCTACGGTCGTACAGGTGTTCGTACTGGGAATCGATCCGGGTTTGTCACGTTGCGGCTACGGTGCCGTCCGGGCCACCGCGTCTGGGCCTCGAGCGCAAGCCATTGGCGTCATTCGGACGTCACCAGCAGATGAGCTCCCTCAGCGGTTGGCAGAACTGCAGTTGGAACTTCGGGCCCTCATTGCGGAGCTCCAGCCCGATGTGGTGGCCATCGAGCGGATCTTCTTCCAGAACAATGTGCGGACGGCCATGTCCGTCGGCCAGGCCAGCGGTCTGGCCATGGCGGAGGCGGTCGCCGCCGGCTGCCAGGTCAGTCAGTACTCACCAAATGAAGTCAAGCTTGCCGTCACTGGAGATGGTGCGGCCGACAAGATGCAGGTGCAGACCATGGTCCAACGCCTCCTAGGGTTGGCCACCCCGCCCAAACCGGCTGATGCTGCAGATGCTGCTGCCCTAGCGCTGTGCCACCTGGCTCATGCCCCCGCGCGGGCCCGCTTGGCGGCGGCCACCGCAAGGCGGTCGCTGAGATGATCGGCTCATTGCGGGGCACCCTGACAGACCGCTCGGTCAGCGGAGAAGTCCTGATTGAGGTGCAAGGGGTGGGCTATCGGGTCCAGTCCGGCCCATCCACCATGGCCCGGCTCGGCGACCTCCAGGCCGACGTGTTCGTGTGGATCCATCACCATGTCCGAGAGGACGCAGACACCCTCTACGGCTTTGCCACCAAGGGCGAGCGAGATGCGTTCGAGGCATTGCTCGGCGCCCATGGTGTGGGGCCTGCGCTGGCCCTGGCCATCTTGTCGGTCCACCCGCCAGCGAATCTGGCCCGCGTGCTGGCAGAGGACGACGTTGCCGCGCTGTGCCTGGTGCCCGGAGTGGGCAAGAAGACCGCGGCCCGACTCCTCATTGAGTTGAAGTCACGCCTGGATATTCCGTTGGGAGATGGTGTTCCCGCCGATCTCAACGGCGACGCTGGGGCAGGCGCCTCACCCTCGGCCCGGGCCGACGTGCGCGATGCGCTGGCTGGCCTCGGGTACACGCCGGAGGAGATCGCAGAAGCCACGCGTCAGCTGCCGGACGGCGACGCTGGGGTCCTGTTGAAGGAAGCGCTCCGCCTGCTGGGCGGCGCCCGCTAATGGGCACGTCAGCGATGGTCGCGTCGGCCAGGATGGGCTGATCGTGCGTGAGGAGCTCCTGACCCCAGAACCTCTCGAGCCCGGCGAGATATCCGATGAGGTCAGCCTGCGGCCCAAGACGTTGGCGGACTTTGTCGGCCAGGCCGAGCTCAAAGAACACCTGTCGATCATCTTGGAAGCGGCCCGCCTGCGCGGCCAAGCCGCCGATCACCTCCTCTTTGCTGGTCCTCCCGGTCTTGGCAAAACCACGCTGGCCACCATCGTTGCGGGGGAGATGGAGGCGGGCATCCACGTCACGTCGGGCCCGGCGTTGGAGCGCGGGGGAGACCTGGCGTCGATCCTCTCGCAGCTGGCGGAGGGTGATGTGCTCTTCATCGACGAGATTCATCGTCTCTCGCGAGCGGTGGAAGAAGTGTTGTACCCGGCCATCGAGGATTTCCAGCTCGATCTGGTGTTAGGCAAGGGCCCGGCGGCCCGGTCCATCCGCATGGATGTACCCCGGTTCACCCTGGTCGGTGCGACTACCCGCACCGGCCTGATCACCGGCCCCTTGCGGGACCGCTTCGGACTTGTCGCCCGGTTGGATTATTACGAGGCCTCAGATCTGGAATCGATCGTTATCCGAGCGGCCGGAATTCTCGATGTTCGGGTCGACGAGAAAGGCGCGGCCGAGATCGCCCGTCGGGCGCGGGGCACGCCGCGTATTGCTAATCGTCTGCTCCGTCGTTGCCGAGACTTCGCGGAGGTCCGGGGAGACGGCGTCGTCAATGCCGCGGCCGCTCGGGAGGGATTGCGGGTGTTCGGGGTAGACGAGCGAGGCCTGGACAAGGTGGACCGCGCCCTGTTGGTTGCCCTGTGCGAGCGCTTCGGTGGCGGCCCGGTTGGCCTCTCCACCTTGGCCATCAGCGTCTCCGAGCCAACCGAAACCGTGGAAGACGTCTACGAACCGTTCCTGATTCGTGAAGGTCTCCTCATGCGGACACCACGAGGCCGGGTGGCCACCCCGGCGGCGTGGGCTCACATCGGGAAGACTCCGCCAGAATCGGCAGCCGACGGCACCCCGCCCGCTGGCTTGTTCGGCTGAACCTAAAGTCGCCCGCTCCTATGGACGCTGCTGATCTTGACTACCC
>JANXNS010000224.1 GCA_025353965.1 Aquihabitans sp. | reverse complement strand
ATCGTCATGATTGCCGCCACCAACCGACCCGATGTGCTCGATCCGGCTCTCCTTCGCCCGGGCCGCTTCGATCGCCAGGTTGTCGTTCCGCTCCCCGAGCGTGAGGAACGGCTCGCCATCCTGCGGGTTCACGCCAAGAGCAAGCGCATCAGCCCCGACGTAGATCTGGGTGTCGTAGCCCAAGGTACGCCCGGGATGAGCGGTGCAGAATTGGCCAACCTGGTCAACGAAGCAGCGCTCCACGCCGTCCGACGCGGGGGCGAGATGATCACCCGTGACGACTTTGAGTACGCCCGTGACCGTGTGCTGATGGGCCAGCGCCGGGAATCCATGGCGCTCTCGGAAAAAGAAAAAGAGCTCACCGCCTACCACGAGGCCGGCCATGCCGTGTGCGCAACGGTCCTAGTCGAAGCAGACCCCGTCCATAAGGTCACGATCCTGCCCATGGGCATGGCCTTGGGCGTCACCCAGCAGCTTCCCCAAGAAGACAAGCACTCGTACAACCGCGACTACCTCGATGCGTCCATCGTGGTGGCCATGGGTGGGCGAATCGCCGAGAAGCTCATCTTTGGCGTGGTCTCCACCGGTGCCAACAACGACCTCGTCGTGTCCACGGAGCGGGCCCGCAAGATGGTCCGTGAATGGGGCATGAGCGAGCGCATCGGCCCCATGGCATGGGGTTCGCAAGGCCAGGTCTTCCTCGGCGAAGACCTCATGGGCAATGCCCGGGACTACTCAGACGAAACGGCTCGGGTCATCGACGAAGAGGTCGAGAAAATCCTGAGGGCATGCGAGAAGCAGTGTGAGGAACTCCTCATCGAGCACCGAAACGGGCTCGATCTGGTAGCCCGTGGCCTGCTCGAACACGAAACGCTAGACGGTGCTGAGGTCCGGCGTTTGGTAGATCTCGCCGTTGGGGCCCCTGCACCCACGGTGCACCACGAGGCTCCCGCAACCACCGGAGACTGAGCTCAGTCTCCGGTGCAGGAAGGCGGCACCGTCCCCGGCTCCCGAAGCTCGGCCAATGCGGCCCAGAGGTCGGTAGCCGTGGGCTGGCCCACGAACGAGCGCACGACCACCCCGTCGGCGTCGGCCACCAGAAGCATGGGCACGGCCTCCACGCCATAACGGTCGTGGAGAGCTTTGCCGTCGATGGCGTCCACCTCTTGGACAGCGACCGCCTCGGAATCAAGGAGCTGAGCCTTGGCCCAAGTGCCTTGGCACGCCAGACAGGTAGCCGACGAGAACACCGTCACCAGCCAAGGAGCGTCGGGCCGGTGAAAATCCTGCCGGTCCAGCTGGGTGGGCACCGCCCATGAGGCCCCTTGCTCAGGTGCATCAGAACCACGCCGCCGCAGCACCGCAGCAATAGCTGCGGCAGCACCCCCGAGTACGAGCACGATCAGGACCTGGACCACCCCGACAGTCTGGCGCAGCGAGGCACCACTCCCTCAAGGCGGGTTTTGTCAGGTTCTGGGAAGTTCAACGATCGTCTCCGGTAACGGGGTAGCCAAAGACTGGCTCATCCCGTCCCCGTTCGTGACCGCGATGGCGTGCCCGACCACGACGGGCCCACTGGCCGAGATCAAGAGGGCTGGATTGAGCGGTGCGCCTGAGAGATCAAGAACCCGGCGGTCCCCCGCCGGGATTCTCACGGTCGCCTCCGCCACCTTTGAGCGGCGGCCCGTCACGATCGATTCGACCCTGACCGTGACGGCAGTTGGACCTGGGTTCAGCACGACAACGGATGCATCGCGGAGCTTGCTCTGGCCTCGACTGGCGAGAAACCAGGAGGACGCGGCAACCGGGCTGCCCGGAACAACCGTGAAGCCAGCAACCACTGGGGGCCCCTCAGCCGCGACGGCGGCAGCTAGGACGGCGCCGAAGACGAGTTGCTCCGCGGTCACGGGCACCTTCTCGATCGAGCGAACGACGATCGAGAAGGGGGCGCCGTCGGCAATGGCGGCAACGTTGGTTAGGTCGAGGACATTCTCCTCGCCTGCCCTGACGTCGAGCTGGATGGGTTCCACCTCAGTGCGTTGTTTTGGGTTCTCGTACACAATCGAGACGTCGACCCGAGCGAGACGTCGACTGGGATTAAAGACAGCGAGCTGGCTTCGGGTCCCGGGGTTCTTTTGGGCGTCGGGAAATTCCCAACGGTCCGACGTCGCTGGAATGGCGGCGGTAGATGCCAGGCCCTGCGGGGCGGGGCTGGCCACACCGTCGCTTCCGGCCGGCACGGCATCTCCCTTGCCGGTGTAGATCTGAAGTCGGTCGACCACGATGCGGCCTGTTCGGGCGATGACCTTCGCCGCTATTTCCTTGCGGGCCGGGAGACTGTCGCCGACCGCAACCACCCGCAGTGACCGGGCGGGAATGGCTAGGCCGCGCAGCGAACGGGGGTTCTTGGCTCCGTCATCGGTGGCGAACGTAACGTCGACGCTCGTTGGATCCGGAAAGGGGTTGAACAAGGTGAGGTAGTACTTGGCCTCCCGTACGGTGGATCCTGAAGGAACGAACCAGCTGGTAGCAGCATTGGTTGAGCAAGGGCTGGCGTCTATCCCGGAGGGCCCACTCACTTCTCGTTCGACGGTGGCCCGTCCACCAAGAACCTCGATGGTGAGCCCGACCCAGCTGGCATCGATCAAGTCATGAGCCACCACGCGAGTCCGACCATTAGCCGGCACGGCGAGGGCGGACCGTCGACGGCGCCCGTCGTCGGACACGGCGGTGACCTCGGCAGTTGTGCCCAGATCGCTGGCATTGGCAATCACCACCGTAAGTTCCGCGGCGCCGTCCCCGCGGGAGGTACCCCCGGCGCAATACCAAGCGGTGGAGAGTGCGCCCGACTCTGCCGCAACCGGCAGGCGGGCCGCGGCGGAGGAAACGATCGGGGACGCGGGACTGGGGTCGTCACGTTGTTGCTGGACGAAGACCCCGCCAGCTACCACGGAGACGAGCACAACAAAGGGCAGCCAACGCCGGGGGGTAAAGCGTTTGATCCGGCGACTATGGCGCCCACTGTGGCGGGCCATCAGGTGACCTCTCCTGGCTCGGCCCCAACGGGGGTTGGGCGGCGCTCGGCTTTGCGAACCCGGCGGCGGACCACGATCACCAGGACCCAAAGCGCCGCTTGTCCGGCGGCCGCCAAGTGCCGCGACAAGGGTGTGACGTACACCAACTCGGCTCCACCTGTTCGAGTGACGGCAAACTGGTTGGCCCAGCCATAGGTCTCGGAGTGGGCCATGGGAATCCCATCGATCCGCAGTTTCCATCGAGCATCGTTCGTGCTGGCCACCAGCAAATCTCCCTTGACCGGCACCTCCCCCACTGCACCGACCGCACCCTCATCTTGGGTCAGCGCTGGGCGAGAACGGCGAAGGTCGTCGCCCACCGCGTCGGTGAAGTCCGTGCGATCGCCCTCCCGGTTAGGCAGGACCGCCCGACTCGACACCCAAGCCGTGTTCTCGTACACGATCAGACCCTCCCGGACCGGAATCTCTTGGAGGTCCAGCTGCTGGGCAAGGGTGTCGGTGACAGACTCGGGGAGTGGCTCTACCGCCGTATCGGCACCCGAACTCGGCGAAAGTTGCGCCGGCAACACCAGATAGCGGACGCCCATCGGGCCGAGCAGGTGCCCAAGCCGGTTGGTGCGGCGGTCCTCCGCCAGATGGAGGGCATCGGCCAGTAACGCGGTCTTCCCGGGCGCTGGGCCGTTGAAGCGGTCAAGGACCGTAGGTGAACCGCGGTCCGTGGTGGCGTAGGCCACGTCATCGCGGTAACGCCAGCTGGCTGCAGGCAGTAGGTCCGGTGCGCCTATCCACAACACCCGGAACGCGGACCGGCCGCTGGTGCTGGTGAGCCCATCAAGCGACCCGGCGTAATCGGCCGAAGGCATTCGCCAACGACCGTCCAGGAGACCACTGCCCAAGGGAAGCGCACCCAGGATGACCCCTAGAGCGGCCATCACCGACAAGGCCTGGCGCCACCCAAATCGATAAGCCCGAAGGTCAATCTCGAATGCGGCCAGGCCTAGAGCGGCCGCCAGCGCAAGGGCGGCCGCAACCGGAGCGAGCACCACCTCTGCGGCCGGAAGGCCAAAGGGAAGGTGACCTTCCTGACTGGCCCACAACAATGCCCACCCCGCGAGCACAACGAACCAGGCCCGAACCGCCCATTCCAGCCGCCACGACCGACCAATGATCACCGGCAAGGCTCCGGCAAGGAGAAAGGCCCACCCGAGCGGCGGTGCGCCCCATGGCCCGCTCTCGAACCGAAGAATGCGACCAAGCGAGAGTGGCCCGCCAGCGGTGGAACTCACCCCAACGATGTTCTCCCATACCGAGCCAGACGAAACCAGACCAAGGCTCCACGGCACGTGGAGGGCGATGGCTACGAGGCACGAGCCGACGGCGATCGCCAGCATCCGAGCGACGCCAGCCACACGGAAGCACAGAATGGAGCCGAGAGCGAAGGCCACCGCGACACCGGCAGTTATCACGATCACGCTGGGGACGAACGCCGAGACCAAACCAAGCAGTAAGCCCAAACCAAGAATCAGGGAGACGGGTCGGCGCTTGGGCGCCACGCTGGTCTGGCCGCCATCGTCAGACCCGCCCGGCCCGAACGGTGCACTACCGCTGGCCCGCCCGAGGGCTAGGAGCACCCAGGGCGAAACGGCGTACAACAACAACCCGCTCCATGATCCGCGGGCCAAGGAGTTATAGGGAACCGGGAGCGCTAAATAGACGGCAAAGGAAGCAACGCTGGCCCGGGCCGAGCCAATGGGCCGGGCCAGACGCCACGCCCCAAAAGCGCCAACCGGGATAGTTCCAACGATGAGTACCACTCGCAACACATTCATTGCGCCGAGGAACAGGTACCCAGCAACCGACACGATGGCATAGCCCGTTGGTTGGGCTCCGGCTCCCCCAAGGCCACCGCGCTGCCAGCCACTCCACCATGCCTGGCCCAACGTGGCGGGACTCGCCGGGAACCGGGCTAGCTCCCCAATGGCAGGAATGCCGCCCAGGAGGAGGCCCCGCGAACTGATGACCAACAGGAGACCCAGGATCAGGGCGAAGGTTCCGGTGAGCTGCCGCGAACCATCCCGGATGGCGCCGGCCACATCTCGCGACGAGCGGGCGAACGACGTGACCCGATCCTCTCGATGCTCGAATTGGCCCCGAACGAACGAGCTCAGCCGAGCGCTACCACGAACTTGGAGGTCTCGGACCTCGCTATCGCTGACCCGTCGTACCGCGTTGAGGGCGCGGCGCTGGCGCCTGATTGACCCGATTCGACGAAGGTTCCACGGCCAGGCCCCAAGAATGTCGCGAGCATGCTCGGGGTGACCCGAGACCACGACGTAAATCGCTTCAACGAGGGCAAAGAGCGCCGCCTGCGGCAGCACCCGTAGGCGATGCCCCGGGCCATAGGCCACAAGCATGGTCCGCAGGCGGTGCCGGGCAAACTGTCGACGACGATCGTCGACCTTGCGACGATCACCGAGGGCCTCGAGGTGTCGGACACGAGCCGCAGGACCGATGAGGACACGTGCGCCAACGGCGTGGGCGCGCCAGCACAGATCGAGGTCTTCGCCGAGGTAATCGATTCCTTCGTCGAACCCACCAAGTTCATCAAAGAGATCAGCCCTCACCAGCGTGCAGGCCCCCGGAACCATAAAGACGTCACGCACGGCATCGTGCTGCTCTTGATCCAGTTCGAGGCGCTCCGTAACAGGGGAGAGGACGCCGGTCTTGTCGATCCCCATGCCCACTTGGAGCAGGCGTCGAGGATCGTTCCAGTCCACGAGCTTGGGCCCGATGATCCCGGCATTGGAACGAAAGGCCTCCTCTACCAGCGACCGGATCGTGTCTGGCTCAACCGCAATGTCGTCGTGGCAAAAAACGTAGAAAGCCGCCCCGTCAACCAACTCCCTCGCGTGGTTGGCAGCAGCGCCGTACCCCGGGTTGTGGTCGAGGCAGTGGACGTGGGCCGAAGCAATGACGGCGTGAACCCGCTCAGTTGGGTCCGTTTCGCTCGCGGTGTCGACCACGAGCAGCGAGAAATCCGGGTACGTGGTCTGCGCCAAGGAGTGCAGGGACTCCTCGAACCATGCGCCAGGATCGTGAGTCACCATGACGGCAACGACTGCCGGCACCAGAGCAGGGACGCTGGGCGTTTCTTCCGCCAGGACCTCGTCAGGGTCCTCTGAAGGGACGCCGACTTCAAGGGGTTGAGGTTCCACGATGCTTCGAGGGTACCGGACCCTCCCGGGTCGATTGGGGCACCCACGCTCACCACGCACGGCGCAAGACGTTGGTCACGTTGCGGGCGAAGTGCTTGCAACTGTTATCCAAAAGGCGTACGATGGCTCGCACGCCAGCGGAACTGCTGGCTCGCCCAAGATCCCCCCTCAGGAGCCCACCATGGCCGATTCGACCATCGATACCGTCACCGAAGCCGCTCGCGATGCGTTCTACGTAAGCATCGGTGCCGCCGTTCTCGCCTTTCAGAAACTGCAGGTTCAGCGCGTCGGACTGACGAAAACCATCAAGTCCCAGCTCGATGATGCCCAAGGCACCGCCCTCGAAGCTCGCCTCGAAACCGTCCTGGCTCAGATCGAGGACAAGCTTCCCGGTCAGGCCCGAGAACTGGTCAAGCAGGCTCGCGACCTCGTCGCTCGCGCCGCCTAACCAGTGGCAGCACAACGGTAGAGCTCTGCGATCCCTGCCACCGTTGCTTCCCAGCTATAGGCGTCCACCCGAGCGGCACCCCGAACCAGCACATCACGGCAGACCCCTTCGTTCGTCAAGAGCAGACCGAGCGCCCCGGCCAGCGCATCGGGATCGCCCGGGGGTACCAGCAGAGCGCCGTCGCCCACGACCTCGGGGAGCGCACCGACTGCGGTGGCCACCACGGGGGTGCCGACCGCTAACGCTTCCAGCGGGACGAGACCGAAACCCTCGTACCGACTGGGGTACGCCACCACCGAGGCCCCCCGAAGCAACGCCAACCGTTGTGCATCATCCACCCACCCAAGGCGCACGATCCGGGTTCGGTGACGAGCTGCGTCGCGCGCCGCCGAGAGCGCCTCCACTCCGAGACCATCGGGCCCAGCCAGAACAAGCCGCAGGTCAGGATCATCTGCGGCCAACGCATCGAACGCCACAACAAGTGACGGCAGATCCTTCCGGGGCTCCACTGTGCCAAGGGCCAATACATACCGCTCGCCACCCGCCAGGTGGCGCCCACGAGCCGCGTTGGTGTCGACCGACGGTGGGAGGGGCCTCCGAACCGCCAGTGGCACCGCCGCGACGCGCTCGGCCGCAGAGGGGTACAACGCCCGGACCTCGTCGGCAACGAACTCGCTGATGGTGTGAACCCAGGCCCCACGGGCCAGGGCTCGGGTGAGCAGATGAGGCCACTGCAATACGTCTGCGCTGCACATCTCGGGAAATCGGATCGCACTGAGGTCGCTGACGGTGACCACTTCGGCCGCTCCCCCACCGGGGGGCACAACATAGTTAGGTCCGTGTACCACGTCGGTCGGCCCGGCGAGCCATCTCGAGGTTGGGTGATCGGTCCGCTGCCACGCCATGCGAGCCAACCGGGCGGGAACGGGTCGCGCCCTCACGTCGACCCCAGCGGGCACCCGCTGAGCGAGCCCACCCCGACCGCGAAAGGACACCGCGAAAGCACGTACGTCGATGTCTGGGCGAGACGCCAGACCGCTGAGCAATTCACCCGCAAAGACGCCGATGCCGGTTGGACGATCGAGGAGGGCTGTCGCGTCGAACGCTACGGATAACGTCTGGGGGGAACCCATCAGCGGCTTCGCAACTCCTCGTGAAGCACCGCCAGTTCGGCGGCGTGAGCGGTCCGGGTCCGCACAAGCTCCCGACGCAACTCATCGACCTCCGCCTGCAGAACCGCCTGCTGCCCTGCTGCCCCAAGGGCGAGCTCAGCTCGAGCCCGTTCCACCATCGGCGCCGCCAACCTGCGGGCCAGCGCACGGGCACGGCCAGCAGCGGTGGCCGCCCCCTGAGCAACGGGGCTGGATGCCTCGACGGTGTCTACGGGTTCGCTGAGCCCAAGATGCTGGCGCAGTCTTCCGAGGGCGTTCAGGTCGATCGCCGGATGGGTCAGTTTCATAACTGGGCTTTCCGTGTGCGAGGGGAGAGCATTGCTTGGCCAACATCTAAGCCAAGCCGACAGGCCACCGCAGCAGCGGGCCGAGACAAATCGAGGTGGTTCTCCGCGAATCGCCGGCCGCGTTGCGACAACACCGATGCCCGCTCCAAGTCCCCCGCGAGTTCACGAGCCGCCTGATCGGCAGCTTGGCGGCCAGCCACTACCTCAACCTCGATCCCGGGGTGAAGACCCAAGCGCCTGGCTGTCTCGGGGCTGGTGACCACGGGGGTTCCTAACGCCAGGGCCAACGGGACGAGGGGTCCGGTGACCACCGCGGCGGCAGTAACCGCCAAAATGGTGGCGATATCGTCGGTGGCGTGCGTATGGTCAACGGCGACCACGAGATGGTCTGGCAACCCCAGCCGATCTCGTTCTGCGACGCGTTCCGGCGGGGCACAGACCGGCCAGCGGGTCACGTCGATTCCAGCCCGCGGAACATGCACCGCACCGTGGTCCACCAACCACTGATGTGACGAAAGCACGACCTCGAGGTCTTGACTCACCGCTGAACGGAAAGATTCATGATCATCCGCCCACACTGCGGTGGGTACCGCTGGCAGTCCATCGAGGACCGCTGTTGTGGTCGCGAGAAGCGCTTGGGGAGTGACCCCGCCGTCGCAACGATGCCACGACACCACCTCTGACCCGAGGCCGAGAACACTGAGAAAGGCGACGGCACGACGAGCGGTTCGAGGGGTAGCGGCGAGGGCCAAGACCGGCAGCATCATGAGTCGAGTCTCGCGGATCATTCTCCGTCGGGCTTCCCATTGTTCCGCCTCCGGTAGCCGGGCTGGTCGAGGGTGGTGTCCTAGAGTCGCCCGGTGGCCGCTGACGACCTAACCGCCCCTCAGGCCGGCGCTCAGGATTGCGTCACCGGCGCCCCGGCGTGGTTCGACGGGTTGGTCATCGCCTGCGTTTCCGTGGTCGCCGCCGTTGGTGCCATTGGCCTGCTCTTCGCCATTAAAGGGTGGTACGACACGTGGCTGGTCTTGGCCCTCGGCGTCCCCGTGGCTGGGGCAATGGTCGTTGCTGCCAGGCGAAAGATGCCGACGGGGGTTACCAGCCGTGCCGCTCACATCGGCGCCGGCGCAGCCCTTGTTTTGGCCCTGGGCTACATAATCGTGGCTGGCGTAAGCCCGTCGCAGAACGTTGTGGTCACCCGAGATCCCGGGTCCTATCAGAACACCGCCCGGTGGCTTGCTCGAGACGGCTCACTGGAGGTCGACGCCCGCGGCAAGGCGTTCGAAGGAATCCCGGGACTGCAGTTCTCGGCCGCGGCCGTCTATGACGATGGGCCGATTGAAGACCACATCCCCGGAACGATCGATGACTCGGGCCAGGTGGAGTTTCAGTTCAACCATCTCTCCCAAGTTCTCCTAGCGACGGCCTACGACCTGGGCGGGCAAGGTCTCTTGTTCCGCCTCCCCGCCGTTGCCGTCGGCGTCGGCCTCCTTGCCCTCTACGCGGTGACCGTGCGGGTGATCCGGCGCCCATTCCTGGCCCTCTTTGCCCCGCTGCTGTTGACCGCCGGGCTTCCTCTGCTCAACGTGGCGCGTAACACGTACTCCGAGCCGTTCGCCCTCTTGCTTCTCTGGGGCGCCATCCTGGTTCTCCTCGATGCTCATGACCGTGGCCGGGCATCGTCGGGGGCCGTCGGCGGTGTCATGCTGGGCGCCCTGGTGTGCGCCCGGGTCGACGCCCTGGTCTACGTAGCGCTCATGTTCCCGCTGGCCACTGCCTCCATAGGCTTTGCCGATACGACCAAGATCCGTCTGGCCCGACTGCGCTCCTGGGGGACAACTGTTGCCGCGGCACTCGCAGTCGGGGCCATCGGAATCGTGGATCTCGTGGCCCGAACGGGCAACTACGCCCGGGACCTGGGCCAGGACCTCATCCTGTTGCGCAAGGGCGTAGCCGCATCGGTAGTGATCAGCGTGCTGGCGCTGATCATCTGGTTGCTGATTCCCCAGCTCCGCACCCTGGCCGAGCGGATCAAGCGCCCAGTTGCGGCCCTGGCGGCCATCGGCATCACCGTCGGCCTCCTGGTTGCTTGGTTGCTGCGGCCTCGCGTGCAGACCGCGCTCACGAACACCCCACTATCCCCCGTGGCCCTCATCCAAAACGCTGACGGTCTCCCGCTGATCCCTGGTCGCACGTACGCCGAGGACACTTTGCGCTGGATGGCCTGGTACATCGGAACCCCTGCGTTGATCATGGCCATCGGCGGTTACGCCATCGCCGCCTGGACCACCATCCGGGGAAAGGGCAACGCCGCTCTCGTCACCGTGTTGGTGGTGGGCCTTGGTGCTGGCGGGCTGTATTGGTGGGATCCAAGCATTACCCCCGACCAACTCTGGGCCTCCCGTCGCTATATCCCGGCGATCCTCCCCGCCTTGGCCGTCGCCGCCACGGTGGCTCTGGCGGCCATACCTCGGGTCGAGCGCATTTCGATCCGGGTTCGCCATGGCGTGCTCGTTGCGGCGGCCGGCCTCCTGCTCATCCAACCCGCGGTAGGCACTGAGGCGCTTCGCGAACAACGCGCGCAAGCGGGGTTCCTCCGGCCCATCCTCGACGTCTGCGACACGATCCCGGCGGACGGAGCCATCGTGGTCGTGGGGAACTTCGCGTCGATCACGCTTCCGCAGACACTGCGGAGCTGGTGCGGTGTTCCCGTAGCCAGTGCCGGCTCGGCGCTCACGCCCGAGACCCGCAGCCAAATCGCCAGGCAGCTAAGGGACCGGGGCTATCAGTTCTTTTTGGTCAGCACCGACACCAATGAGCTTCGGCCCTACGAGAGCCTGGGTGGTCCCCGCTCAACGTCAACGTCCGGCGCAGTCGCCCGCTACAACGTTCGCCCCACCCTGGAGAGCTACCCAAATCGGTACGAGGAGCCAGGCGTGGTGCTTCCGGTGGCGAGCCCGTTTGTCCTCCATGTGCTCGATGCCAGCCAGCCCTGAGCGTCCGCCCCTACTCTGGGGTCATGAAGGGTGACTGCTAGCGTCGCCGGCTGGCCTCGTCGACCCAGAAAGTCTCCACTTGTCCACCCCAGCCCAGGTCTGGTCCTACCGAAATCTGATCGCGAACCTCGCCCAGCGCGATCTCAAGGCAAGGTACAAGCGAAGCCTTCTCGGTTGGCTGTGGTCCCTGCTGAACCCGGCAGCGAACCTAGGGATCTACACCCTGGTCTTCGGGGTATTTCTCAAGGGCAGTGCACCGGGCATGGGCGATGGCCAGCACCCTGAGGGCATCTTCGCCCTCTATTTGTTCTGTGGCCTGGTGGTCTGGAACCTCTTCTCGGGCACGATCAACATCTCGATCTCGTCGTTCCAGAGCGCCGGCCAATTACTTACTCGTACGTATTTCCCGCCGGAATGCCCGATGGTGGCTGGGTTGGCCAACGTGGTTCTCCAGGCCCTCATCGAGGCGGGCATCTTGATGTTCTTCATGATCATGGTCACCAACGTGGCCTGGACGGCCATCTTGATCATCCCAATTTTAGCGCTGCTGGCCTGCTTCGCCTTTGGCCTTGGATTGGTCCTGGCCGTGCTGAATATCCGCTACCGCGATGTTGCCTATCTCATGGGAATTCTGCTGCAGGTCTGGTTCTATGCGACGCCCATCGTCTACGCCCTGGACCCTATTCAAGGCCCGGCTCGGCGGGTGATCGAGGCCAACCCGATGACGGCCTTCGTTTACGCAATGCGTCAGGTCGCTTATTCGCTCGATACCCCAACCCTCACCAATTGGGCGGTCATGTTCACCTCTGCCGCGGTCAGCTTGGTCGGTGGATGGATCATCTTCGGCCGCCTCGCACCCCGCGTGATCGAGGAGCTCTAATGACTGACAACGCCATCGTGGTCGAGCACGTCTCCAAGGAATTCCGCCTCCACAAGGACCGCGCCCACTCCCTCAAGGAACTGGTCACGCGCCGGGATCGCAATTCGGGTGCGGACCGATTCCAGGCCCTCACCGACGTCTCGCTCGAAATTCCTTCCGGTTCGATGTATGCCCTGGTGGGCCACAACGGCTCAGGAAAATCCACCCTGCTTCGCTGCATCGCCAGCATCTATCAGCCCAGCAGCGGCTCGGTCAGCGTCGACGGCCGAATATCCACCTTGTTGGAACTCGGTGCCGGCTTCCACCCTGACCTCACCGGTCGAGAAAACATCTACATGAACGCAACCATCCTCGGGATGGGCAAGAAGCAGATCGACCGGGTGTATGACGAGATAGTGGCCTTTGCCGGCGTGGAGGAGTTCATCGACTCCCCGGTCAAGATCTACTCCAGCGGCATGTTTGTCCGCCTCGGGTTCTCCGTTGCGGTCCACGTCGACCCGGAAATTTTGATCATCGACGAGGTGATCGCCGTGGGCGACGCTGAGTTCCAACGCAAGTGTTTCGATCACCTCTACGCCCTTCGTAAGAAGGGCGTCACCATCGTGTTGGTCACCCATGGCATCGGCACGGTGGAGACCATGTGCGACGGTGCTGCGTGGCTCGATCACGGTGTCCTCCAGATGACGGGGACCGGCCCCGAGATTGCCACGGCCTACATGGACCGGGTCAATGCCCAAGAACGGATGCAGCGTGAGGAAGCCGAAGTAGAGGCCGCCCGTGCGGCTGGTCTCCCCGTGAGTGCCGCCGGCCCCGGCGGGTCGGCCCAAATCGAGGACGTCCGAATAGACCGAGTTGAGTTTGTCGATGCCACCGGCGAGGCGTCGGAGTTCGGCGTCCACCAGGAGCCGCTCACCGTCCGAGTCCACTACGATGCCATCCGGCCGGTCCCATCGCCGGTGTTCGGCATCGCGCTTTTTTCTTCGGCCCACGTCCACGTCACTGGCACCAATACCAAGATCGACGGGGCAGACCTGGGCACCATCAGTGGTCGGGGCCATGTGGACTTTGCCATCGACTCATTGCCCCTCACTCCCGGCGACTACGAACTCACTGTCGCCATCTCGGACGAATATGTGCAGCACAACTTTGACCGGCGCGAACGTGCATTCCACCTGGCCGTTCGGAGCGGCCCACGGCTTGCGCCAGAAGGCCTCGTCGACCTCCGTGGCCATTGGTCTATTGGACCAGACCAACCCATCAATGCAGCGAGGAAGCCATGACCCCGATCGACCCCAACGAAACCACCAGCGGGGACTCAGTCACCGCCGTGGTCGAACAGGTCCGTCAGGACCTGGCGGCCAAACGGGCCAACGGCTCCATTCCCCATTTGCCCGAGGGCGAACTGGATCGGCAATTCAGTGCAGTGGTCGAGGCGGTAGACGCCGGACTGGTGGAGGAGCCTCTGCTGGACCCCGCTGGCTTGCGCAGCCTCGCCGCGCTGGAGACCTGGCGACCAGGACGGGTTGGCGTCAAGGGCAGGCTCACGGCCCCGTTTATCAATCTCTTCTCGCGTGCCGTTGGCGCCATCGTCCGGCGCCAGTCGGAAGCGTTCGCCCGCCGCACCGCTGACCTCATCGAGCAGTTAGCCCACCGCCAGAACCGGGTCGCCCAGTTCCTGACTCGAGCCCATCTCGACCGGATCCGAGGCCTGGAATATCGGGTCGCCGAGCTGGAGCGCCGCATCGAAGCGCTCCAGGCCAACGAGAACAAGTAAGCCATGTTTGACCAGCTGTTGGTGGGGGCGGCCCCAGGCGACGCCATCACCCGGTCGGCCCTCATGCTTCGCGGGGAGCTGGCAGAACTCGGCCAAGCAGACATTTTCTCCCAGCACATTGAGCCAGGCATGCATGACCTCGTGCGGCCGCTTCACGAACTACCCGAGCGCGTGAACCACGACCGCCCCTTGGTGTTTCACGCCAGCATGGGATCCTGGCCGGTTTATCTCGCCCTCCGGGACAACGAACCAAGAATCATCCTCATCTACCACAACTTTTCTCCACCAGAATATTTTGTGGAATTTGCTCCGGAAGTTGCCGGAGATCTCGTTCGGGGTCGCTGGGAACTTGGCGAACTCTCACCCCGGGTGGAACGGGCCATCGCCGATTCCGAGTACAACGCGCAGGAGCTACGAGCCCTCGGTTACCGTCAGGTGGAGGTTGTGCCACCCACCCCCGACGTGGATCGCCTCAACCGTATAATCCCTGCCCCGGCCAAGCTGGCCGAGATCACCTCATGGGGACCAGGGCCGTTGGTGCTGTGCGTGGCGCAACAGCTGCCCCACAAGCGCATCGATCGGGTCTTCGCCGCGGTAGCCGCACTCCAGCAAGAGCACCTGCCCAACGCCCGCCTGGCGTTCGTCGGGGTCGACCGATTCGAAAAATATTCCCGTTCCCTACGGGTACTGTCTCGCACCGTCGGCCTACGGGAACCTCACCTTCAGGGCCGAATTTCGGACGCCGAACTCAGCGCCCTGTATCTCCGGGCCCAGGTGTTTCTCACCCTGAGCGAACACGAGGGGTTCTGTGTCCCGGCCGTGGAGGCCATGGCCACCGGGACACCCGTCGTAGCGTCGCGCCGTGCCGCCATTCCATCGACGGTGGGCGACGCGGGGCTCCTAATCGACGACCCCGACGATCCGGCCTTGGTGGCCGGAGTCCTCAACCAGGTACTCACCGACCCCCTCCTTCATCGCCAACTCGTGGGACGGGGCGTCAGCCGGGCCAAGGAACTCTCCGCCGCCGTCAGCCTCCCGCAGCTCGTGCGGGCCATCACCGGTCCGTACCTGGAGACGGCGTCGTGAGGTTAACGTTCGTGGTCCAGCGCTACGGTGCCGAGTTCGTTGGCGGCGCAGAAAAATACGTCCGATCCATGGCCACCGGATTGGCCTCCATGGGCCACGACATCGCGGTGATTACCAGCCGTGCCACCAGCTACGCCGACTGGGCGGACGTGTACCCCCCGGGGGTAGTGGTCGACGAAGGAGTCACGGTCCACCGGATCGGCGTTCGCGCCCCCCGGGACAACGAGCGCTTCATACCCCTGCACCTCCGGGCGGTCGATGCGCTCGAGGTACCGCTATGGCCCTGGGCGCAAGAGCGATGGGCACAGACCATGGGCCCCGATCTTGAGGGCGTAGAACCCCTTCTGGAGGCAATGGCCGCGGCATCCGACGTCACCGTTGTGGTTGGGTACCACTACAGCCAAAGCTTATGGCTCACCCGGATTGCTGCCGCCTACGGGCCAACCATGGTCATCCCTACCGCCCACCCCGAGGGTGCGTTCCACGTCGGTCGGGTCCGCCAAATGTTCGAGCACGCCGACCACATCATCTGCCTTGCGCCGGAGGAGGCCGACCTCATTGCTGCGGTCCATGGTCGAGAAGACCGAATGACGGTGGTGCCGTGCCCCGTTGAGGACATCAACGCGCCCGACCCCGCCATGATCCAGGCCACGCTGCAGGCCCTCGATCTCACCCAAGACCGCTACGCCATCGTCGTCGGCCGAGTCGACCCGGCCAAGGGAAGCGATGACGCCGTGCGATTCGCTGTCCACTATCGCCAAGCGATCGACCCAACGTTCCAGTTGGTGGTGGTCGGCCCAGGCGGCGAGGACCAGCCCAGAATCGAGGGCGTGGTATCCACCGGCTTCGTGGACGACGATAAAAAAACCGCACTCCTTGCGGGTGCTGGGGTCATGATCCAACCGTCCTACATGGAGAGCTTCTCCCTAGCCCTCATGGAGGGGTGGCTGCTCAAGCGGCCAGCCCTGGTCCAACGTCGAAGCCGGGTATTGGCCGGCCATGCAAATCGTTCCGGCGGCGGCATCACCTATGCCAATTACCTCGACTTCGAGGCCGGCCTCAGCACGCTCCGCAGCCACCCGCGCTTGGCCAAAACATTGGGCACGAACGGCCGGGAGTACTGCCTCCGGGACTTCGCTTGGGACCGCATATCCCACACATTCCTCGAAGCTGCAGCAAGCACCGCCGAGGCCGGACACCGGCGCCTCGGATCCAGAAGGAGCATGTCCCGATGACTGAATCAAGCCAAGCCCAGGAAGTTGCCAAACGAGCCGGACGGGCAGCACTGAACCCTATTACCAAGCGAATCGACAAGGTTCGCGAGCAATTGGGCATCCTCCGCGCCGAGCAGGCCCGAGTATCAGCCTCCCTTGAGCAGGTTTCCTCAGCCACCATCCGACTTGATGCCTACTTCGATCGATTTCGCGAGGAACTTCGCGCCGATTTCGGATCCGTCATCGCTGACGGAGAACGTACCCGTTCCCAGGTCGCCGACCTAGGAGCTGACCGGATCGCAGACCGTCAGCGGATCGACCGCCAGATCGGCGACCTCCGCAGTAGTGCCCGGCGCACCCAATCCCTTATGGAGAAGGGAAGGGCGACCACGCAGGGAGAATCACTCGCCTCCCCCACCGAACCCGCCGAGCAAACGCCGCAGGCCTCGTTCCACCACCCAGTGCCGACGTTCGACCACCTCTACCGGGCGTTCGAGGACCGCCACCGAGGCGATTCGGATCAGATCACCCAACGCCAGGGCGACGATTACCTCGAGCTTCTCCGGAGCCTGCCAAACGAGCACCTGCCCGTGGCGGACCTCGGGTGCGGCCGCGGCGAGCTCGTTCGCCTCCTCGATGCCGACGGCATTGTCGCCATCGGGATCGACTCCAACCATGGCCAGATTGCCGATGCCGAGGACCGGCTCTTCGTCGAAACAGATCTGTTTCATTGGCTCGACGGGCAGGAGGATTCATCCCATCGGGCAATCGTTTCGATGCACGTGGTCGAACACCTCCCACTGTCGCTCCAGGTGCGCCTCATCTTCGAAGCCCGTCGAGTGCTCGCAGAGGGAGGGGCGTTGATTCTGGAAACCCCCAACGCCTTGAGCATCAGCACCGCCGCCACCAATTTTTGGGTCGATCCGACCCACGAGCGGCCCGTCCATCCCGCCTTTCTGGAGTTCCTCGCCGATGAGGCGGGCTTCAGCCAGATCGAACTTCTGCCGCTCCACCAGCTTCCGGTTTCGTTCCGCGGTGGCGACGCCAACCCAGAGCTGGTGGAGGATCTCAACTCGCTCATCTTGGGCAAGGGCGATCTGGCCCTCATTGCCCATCGCTGACACCACCCCCCGTCCTGGGGCCGTCAGCGCAAACGATCGAGCCGATCGGCTAACTCCAGACCCAACGCCTCCCAGGTAAAGCCGGCCGCCCACACCTGGCCCGCCAACGCGTCGGCCTGCTTCTGTTCTGGGTCCCGCCCCATGAGGCGTTCGATTCCGGCCGCCAACTCCCGCCAACTCTCGCCCACCAGCTCCGCGTTGGGCCCGGCCACCTCGGGTAGGGAGGAGTTGTCAAAGGCCACGACCGAGCACCCAAGTGCGAGCGACTCCAGGACCGGGAGACCGAATCCCTCGAGTTCGCTCGGGAAGGCAAAGGCGGTCGCGCTGCGATAGAGCCAGGCCCTTTCCGCAGGCGTGACAAACCCCAGCAAGTGGATGTCGTGACGGTAGGACGACGCAGCAATCGCCCGCCGCCCCGCCTCGCTGCCAACCGCAGCGAGGGAGCTGAACGTGTCCCCAGCGAGGACCAACTTGAGGTGCGTACCTCGGGCCCGCAGATGGTTGAAGGCAGCCACTAGGAGGTCGATACGCCGTCGGTCATCAGCACCGCCGAGGAAAAAGACGAACGGAACCTCGGCCAGACCGAGGCCGGCGATCCGGGCCTGTTCCATCACATTGAGCGCCGCGGCTGGGCCGCTCACCGCACTATGGCCGAGCAGGGCAACGCTGAGCCGTTGGGTCAGATCGCCCACCCGGTGGGAGCGAGCAAAGGTTGTGGTGGTCTGAGCGGTGTGCTGGGAGTCCGCCAAAACCCACGTTGCACGACCAAGGACTCGTGCAAGGTTCTGTTCGTAGAGCCATCGTCGACTCGCCCGCAGCGCCGCAGTCCGGACCGACTGGCCGCTCTGCCGGGCCACCCGGTAATGCGGCCAGTAGATATGGGGATACCGGTCACCGAGGATGATCGGTATTTGGTCGTGCACCACCACGATGCTGGCCAAGCCCTCCGGCACACCGAGCTGGAAATCGAACTGGAGGAGCACGTCGCAGGACGAGCAGATCAGCCCGCTCTGCCGGGGCGACAGGCTGTCCAGCACGCGACGCCAGGTGGCCCGACGCCGGGCATGGGGAAGAGCAACGGTGACGACGGCCCGATCCGAGCCGAAGACGTCGTCCAGGATCGGGGCAACCGAGGAGCCCGATGGGTCGACGAAGATCACGAATTCGTCGGCGGCCGGGACACGGCGGTCCAGCTCACGGCAGGCGTTGCGGAGCACCTCTCCAATTCCACGGTACTGATGGCCAATCTGCATGGCCCGAAAATCAATGCCGATGCGCATATCAGGCCTCGGCCAACGAACGGGCAGCGGCCAGAAGCGCCCGGGCCGCATCGGCCCAGTCGTAGCGGTCGACATTGGCCAAGCCGAGCGCGACAAGGTCTGCCCGTTCGGCCTCCTCCAGCGTCAACATTCGTTCCAGGGCACTGGTGATGGCGCCGGTCTGCGTTGGGTCCACCAAGGCTGCAGCGCCCCCGGCCACCTCCGGCATGACCGACACGTTGCTGGTGATCACCGGCGTCTGGCACGCCATCGATTCCAGCGGCGGCATCCCGAACCCCTCGTACACACTCACATAGACGGAGCAGGTTGCCCCTGAGTACAAGGCCGGGAGGTCGACATCAGACACCGTTCCAAGGAGGAGCTTGACCTTGAACCCGGCCTCATGAGCGACCTGAACCCGGTCACGAATTTCGGATTCCTTCCACGCGCCCGCACCGACCAACACCAGCGTGTGACGGTCCGCGAGATCGCGAGGTAGCGCACAAAATGCATCGATCAGGCGGATCTGATTTTTCCGGGGCTCGATGTTGCCCACCGAAAGCAGGTAGGGGCCGAAGATGCCGTGGCGTTTGGTTACCTCACGAACCTCGCGTTCGGACCGTTGGTAAAACCGAAGCGTGTCGGCGGCACAGCCGATCACGCGAATGCGCTCGCGGTCCACCTTGTAGTGCGCGGCGATTTCATCGGCCATGGTCTCGGTCAGGGCGGTGATGAGGTCTGAACGATCGATGCTGTTGCGAACCTCCCGCCTGAGGTAGACGGCGTTGGGGCCATCGACCGAATCTGCAACCTTTTCAAAGGACAGATCGTGGATCGCTGTAATGGACTTCGCCGAGGCCAGCGGCCAGCGCACATAGTTCGGGAAGAAATACACGCCACGCCCGAGGAACCGATCCATCGGAGGGAGTTTCTGCTCCTCCACCAAGCGGCGGAATTGAGCCCAGGGCAGGTAGATCGGGAGCGGTCGGATTCTGCGCAGACCGAACGGCGCCAATCGGCCAATGCGCCGGAAGGGAACCGCTAGCCGCACGTCGAGGTCTGGCTCATCAGCCAGCACGGCGTCCAGCGCCTGCAGGAGCGACATGGCGTAATGGCCAATTCCGCTGAAATGATCCTCTACCAAAACCTTGCCGTCGATCACCAGGCGCGTGGTTTTCCGCTGCGACCGCTTCACGTCCCTGAGCTCCAACCCTGTCCGTGCACCGCATCCACGATAGTGGGCCTCGGGGGCAGTGCCGGGGCGCTAGCTAGGCTCACCCACCATGTCAGCCATGAAGGCCCTCGTCACCGGTGCCCACGGGTTCGTCGGTCACCATCTCGTCGAGCACCTCACCGCCATGGGAGACGACGTGAACGGAATAGACCGGGCTACCGACGGGCTCGACATTACCGATGCCGACGCGGTCACCCGAATCATTGCGGAGATCTCGCCGCAGGTGATCTACCACCTGGCCGGCTGGGCCGATGTCGGCGCCTCGTGGAAGGCACCGGTTGCGGCCTTCCGCGTCAACGCAGAGGGAACGCTCAACGTGTTGAGCGCCGCCGCTGAGGCTGGCGTCGAACGGGTGGTGGCCGTGTCGAGCGCCGATGTCTACGGCATCGTCACGCCCGAGGAACTCCCCCTCACCGAGGATTCCCCGCTGCGGCCCGCCAGCCCGTACGCGGCGTCCAAGGTGGCGGCGGACTATCTCGGCCTCCAGGCCTGGCTTGGGCGAGGGCTTCCCGTCATGCGGGTTCGAGCCTTCAATCACTTGGGTCCTGGCCAGACCGATCAATTTGTCGCCCCCGCGCTTGCCTCACGTATTGCTCGCGCCGAACGCAACGGCGGCCAAGTCCTCACCGTGGGAGATCTTTCCTCTCGCCGAGACTTCACCGATGTCCGCGATGTGGTCCGCGCCTACCGGCTCCTGATGGAACGAGGCCAGCCCGGGGAGGTCTACAACGTGTGCTCCGGCGTCGATCTGGCCATTCAAGATCTGGCCGACCAACTCCTGGCCCAGGCCACCGTTCCCCTCCAGTTCGAGGTTGACCCGGCGCTGCTGCGCCCGGTGGAGCTCCCGGTCCTACGCGGAAGCCACGCTCGACTGACCAAAGCGACCGGCTGGGAACCAGAAATCCCCATCGCGCAGACGCTCACCGACCTCCTGGAGGACTGGCGAACAAGGGTGGCCAACGAGGGCTTGTGAGGGTCAGGCCTCGCGGGCCACGGGATCTCCTGCGGTGACCACCCAGGTGGCCTTGCTGGCTATTGCGGTGTCTGGGTCGCCAACATCTTCTATGCAGCGGAAGACGACGGTCAGCTTCTCCGGGGTCACAGTGACCGTCATATAGCCATGGTCGTTGAGTTGCTGACGCAACTGCGGGGTCCGGGCGGAGACATCGGCTGGGAAGAGCAGTGACGAAATGGGGGGCGACATGAATTCCGGCGCGACCAGTTGGCTCGTCGTGTCGAACGGGACGGCGTTCACGTCGAGCACCATGCCTGCGTGATAATCACCGGTGAGGACGACCGGGTTGTCGGTGGCCGCGAGTTGCTCGATGAGGCGGGTCCGGGCCTGAGGAAATCCGTCCCATGTGTCCAAATAATAGGCTGCGGTCTTGGTCCCACCGTCTACACCGGCCAGGACAACGGGGTTGCCGAGCAGGTTCCAGGTGACGCCGCCCTTCGCCAAGGACTTGGCCAGCCAGGCCTCCTGATCAGCGCCTAGACGGGTGCGATCCTCGCCCTCCCTCGCCTCGCAATTCCCAAAATCGGTACCGGGCTGGGCCGTGTCACGGCACGGGGGGACGGCGGCATCTTGGCGCTCGTCAAGGACATGGATCCGCACCAGGTCCCCCGCCGCGAAGTCCTGGTACACCGCCAAAGCACCGTTCTCCGGCGGACCTACCCGGGACGGAAGATTTTCCCACCACCCCTGGTAGGCCGCCGTCTTTCGGGCCTGGCCTAGAGCCGGGCTACCGACGCCGGGCAGCACGTCGCCCATGTAGTTGTTGGCCACCTCGTGGTCGTCCCAGGTGAGGACGAACGGGTGTCGGGCATGGGCCGCTTGGAGCTGGGGATCGCTCTTGTAGGACGCGTAGCGAAGCCGGTAGTCCGCCAGGGTTTCGAGCAGCCGGTCTGGCTTCGGTGAGCGAGAACTGGTTCCCGCCGCATATTCGTATATGTAGTCACCGAGGTGCAGCACCACGTCCACCTCTTCGTCGACAAGGTGCTGGTAGGCCCCGAAGCGCCCGGATTCATACATCTGACAGTTGACAACGGCGACGCCGAAGCGCTCAGGTGACCCGCTGGGCAAGGTGCGGGTCCGCCCTACCGGGCTGGTCCAATCTGCGTAGCGGAACCGATAGTGATAGGCGGTTCCGGGTTCGAGGCCGGTGGCATCGACGTGAGCGGAATGCCCATGGGCGGGTGTGGTGGTGAAGACCCCGGTGCCGACAACGGAGACAAAGGCCGCGTCCGAAGCAACCTCCCAAACCACGTCGGCTTTTTCCTCCGGCATGCCACCGGCGCCATCGGCGGCGAGGGCATCGGGGGCCAACCGAGTCCACAAGATAACGGCGTCGGGGGTTGGGTCTCCCGATGCAACGCCCAGGGAAAACGGGTTTCCGCTGAGCTCCGGCACGTTCTTGGGCTTGGCGGGCGCCGTGGTGGTAGTTGCGCCCGTACCCGTGGTCGCAGGGGCGGCCCGGTTGGCGCTGCCCGAAGACGAACAACCGACGGCAATGGCGGCGGCCGAGGCCGCCGCCCCCGTCAAAAATTGCCGTCGGCCGATCCCCGATAGCACCCGCCGTTCACCCGCTGGTTCCCCCTGATTCATGAACTGAGTCTGACACGACAAGCGTCACAGCTGATGACCTTTCCTCCCTACCTACTGGTAGGTAGGCTGGACCGATGGATCAGAACGCGATGCTGAATGAACTCGAGCCCACGGTGGCCCGATTGCTCGATAAGCACCTCGCAACCTCCAAGGAGTGGTTCCCGCATGAGCTGGTTCCGTGGAGCCAAGGCCGAGATTTCGAGCCCGACACCGAGTGGGATCCCAACGAGGTGGCCATGACCCCGGCCGTTCGGTCCAGCCTTTTCGTGAACCTGCTCACCGAGGACAACCTCCCCTATTACTTCCGCACCATCGAGACACTTTTCGGTCGAGACACAGCTTGGGGTACCTGGGCACGGCGTTGGACCGCAGAAGAAGGACGCCACTCCATCGTGCTGCGCGATTACCTCACCGTCACCCGCGCCCTCAATCCCGTCGCGCTGGAACGGGCACGGATGAAGCAGGTCGAGAAGGGCGAAACCCCTGTGGTGGACGTGGTGACCGATGGCATCGTCTACGTCACGCTTCAGGAGTTGGCCACCCGGATCGCCCATCACAACACCGGGAAGTTGCTTGAGGACAAGGCCGGGTACGAGGTCATGAAAAGGGTCGCGGCAGATGAGAACCGGCACCACCTCTTCTATCGAGACCTCGGCACCGCCGCCCTGGAGCTAGATCCGTCGGCCATGGTTCTGGCCATGGAGCGTCAGGTCCGAGATTTTGAAATGCCCGGAACCGGCATTGTCGACTTCGAGTCGCACGCCATGGCCATTGCCAAGGCGGGCATCTATGACTTCACCGTCCACCACGATTCGGTGCTCGTCCCGGTGATTCTTCGCCACTGGAACATTGAGGCCCTGGAGGGCCTCAGCCCCGAGGCCGAGCAGGCGCGGGCCAGAATGGTCAAGCGAATGGAACGCATTGCCCGGGTCGGTCGCCGCTTTTCCGCCAAGCGCGACCAGAACGCAGAAGCAGAACTGATCGGCGCTTCTGCGTAACGGCCCGTATAAAGAAGTCGTAAGACCACACGGGCAACGTTGCTCCGCGCCGACCCCGGCACCATGATCCCAAAGCCGGATCGGTCAAGTGGTCTTGATCCGGCGGAACGACAGGACGGATGGGCCCATGGCTGACCAGAATCTGATTGGGAAAACGGGCCGGGTTACCGGTCGCGTTGGTCCCGGACGAATCGGCGAAGTCATGGTCCCCATTCGTGGCGGCACCGAGGCGTACCACGCCTACAGCGCCGACGATCAGGAGATTCTCTCGGGCACTCGCGTGCTCGTGGTGGAGGTCCTGCCCCCGCGAACCGTCGTCGTCACCCCCGTCTGATCACAAGAAAGGTGAACTAGCAATGTCAACGCTCTATCTCATCGGCGCAGTGGTTCTTGCGTCAATCGTCTTCCTGGTGGTGCTGTTCAAGTCCACTTGGCGAGTCGCAGAACCCAACGAGGCACTGATCATCTCCGGCCTGCGCCACGCGCACGCAACCGATGACATCGAGGACTCCCTCGGCTTCAAAATCATCACCGGCAAGGGCGTCCTCGTCATCCCCGGTGTGCAGACGGTACGCCGGCTCTCGCTGGACCTGCGTGAGGCGGAATTGGCCATCGACTGTGTGACGCACCAGGGCATCCCCCTGGGCATACGAGGCGTGGTCATCTACAAGGTTGGCGATGACTTTGCCTCCATCGCCAACGCTGCCCGCCGTTTCCTCGATCAGCAGGCGCAGATGGACCACCGAGTCCACAACGTGTTCGCCGGTCACCTGAGGGCCATCGTCGGCAACATGACCGTTGAGGAAATGATCCGGGACCGAGAGAAGCTCACCCAGCTCACTCGGGAATCGTCGGGTACTGAAATGCACAAGCTCGGCTTGATCGTGGACTCACTTCAGGTCCAAGAAATCGAAGACCCAACCGGCTACATCGCCAACCTTGGTCGCCCCCACGCTGCCGCCGTGCAGAGCCAGGCCCGCATTGCGCAAGCCTCGGCTGACCGAGAGGCAACCGAACGTGAGCAAGAAGCGGAGGCCCTGAAGGCCGAGGCCGTCCGGGCCACCAAGGTCAAGCAAGCCGGTTACCAAGCGGAAATTGATCGGGCCGCCGCCCTTGCCGAGCAAGCCGGCCCCCTCTCCGACGCCTCTGCCCGCCAAGAGGTTGTGGTCCAGCAGACCAAGGTGGCCGAACTGGAGGCCGAGCGAGAGGAGCAGCGCTTGCAGGCAACCGTCCGTAAGCCTGCCGATGCTCAGGCCTACCAACAGGTCACCCTGGCCAGAGCCGAACGAGATGCCCGCATCTCCGGTGCAGAAGCGGAACGCCAGGAAGTCGAACTCAATGCCGCCGCCAACGCCCAGCGAGTGAAGCTGGCCGCTGGCGCAGAAGCGGAGGCGGTCCGCCTAGCCGCCTCCGCCGAGGCCGAGCACGTCAAGCTCGAGGCCGAGGCTCGCTCGCAAGCTCTCCGCCAGATTGGTGAAGCAGAGGCATCCGCCACCCAGGCAAAAGGGTTAGCGGAGGGCGAGGCCGTACGGGCCAAGGGTTTGGCCACGGCCGAAGCCATCAAGGCCCGGGCCGATGCGCTCGCAGAAAACCAGGACGCCGTCATTGGCCAACAGCTGGCCGAGAACTGGCCGGCCATCGTGGAGGCCGCAGCCAAACCCTTCGGCGATGTCGATCAGATGATCCTCCTCAACGGCGCCCAGGGCCTCTCCGACATGCTGGCTCAGGCCCTGAGCCAAGGGGTGACCGGCCTGCAAATGGCTCGTACCCTCCTGGCTGGCTCCACCAGCCCAACTAGCAACGGCAACGGCAACGGCAACGGCAACGGCAACGGCAACGAGGCCAGCAACGGTGCCAAGGCACCGCAGCCGAAGGCCATTGCCGAGGGCTAAACCCCCGGCAATGCATCCAGCTCATTGCATGGCATCGGCTAGTCCGGAATGAGGGAGTACGTACCGAAGCACATTTCGTCCTCGGTACCCTCCGCGAACACGATATATTTGGGCTTCCGGAGCGGGTCTCTCGAACGATCCCAGCTACAATCAATGCGCAGTTCTTCGCCGGCAGTAACCCGAACTGGCTTCTTGAAGGCGTAGTTCATCTGCCAGTCGAAGCTCCATGTTGGAATGTCGAGCAGGATCTTCTCCTTGGCCGAATCTGGGGCCAAGGTGAGCCGGATGCTCTTGCCCAGCGTGTGCATGTGGCCCATGGCCGCAACAATGACACCGTCTTGAGGAACTCGGGCAACGCACGACGACGAGGCGACCGTGCCAGTGAATCCCTTGGTCAGCTCCTCCGGCGTGTGGCCACAGAGCGATAGCAACCCAAACTCGTTGCCAGCACCAGAGGGGCCATACAGCTTGACGTTGTCGGCGATGGCCGCGTCGCGATCGCACAGCGGCTCGTTGACATCTTTCGGGGCGCAGGGGATCTCCACCGGACCCAACGGATTGATGACCCGAAGCTCCCGGGTGTTGCTGTCTCCAGCATCCAGCTGCAGTGACAACCCAGACCGGTCAGCGACCGGCGCATCGCTGTAGTGGTAGTGCAATTGCAACACCAAGGCATCTCCGGGGTGCAGGAGCATGCCCGAGTTTTCCGGGAAGATGACCGGAGATTGCCCGGGTACCCAGCCCGCAACCAGGTTGGCCTGGCCCGTAAACCCGGCATCTCGCTGGCGCGGCGCACCGGCAACGCGATCGGGGCGGCGGCCCCGGAGCTCCGGGCCGCTATAGCAACCCCACCCTGGTTGGCCGTCCTTGCCGTCTTTCGCTTTCGATGCGGCCATTTGCTCGTCACTGATCAGGAAGACCTGAGCGTGGTGCAGTTGCTCGATCTGATCGCCCTCGAAGGTGTACCCCGTGAGGTACGTCTTCTTGGTGATCTTGGGGTCCAGCACGAAGCAGCGGTAATCGTTGTTGTTTGTGAGTGACCCAGTATACGACGGAATCGTGAGGGTCTGGTCTTTGCGGGGCAGCAAGGTGGCCGCCGCCTTGGTCATAGCGACCTTGGTGGAGGCAGCAACATCGAGCGGGCCGCCGGCATCTGACCATGCGGCCAGCGCGGCCAGTTCTTTCTCTGACAGCTTGGCTACGTGCGACAGCGCAACCCCCTTGGTGGATGCTGGCCACGGTGGCATGTAGCCAGCTTGGGTGACGGTCTTGATGCCATCGGAGACTTTTTGGAGGTCACCGGCAGTATCCATCCGAACCTGGCGGGCACCCATTTGGCCGGTGTTGTGGCAGGAAGCGCAGTTGGCCTCGATGATGGGCTGCACCACGTTGGAAAATGACGGACCGGCCGCCTTGGCGGACGTGGCCGCGGCCCGGTTCGTACCCTGGAGCGTGGTGGGAATGCTGTGAGTTGTGGGGTCCAGCGCGCTGAGCGTGAGCGTGAGCTTGACCTCGTCCGATGTCTTGACGAGGCCGCTGATGGAGATGGGCCCCGCATCGAAGCGGGAGAGCTTGGCCGTGGTGGTGGCCGTGGCCGTAAGGGTGCCGTCCTTCACCGAGGCCGTGACCTTCCACGTGGCCGACGCCCCGGTGCCTTTCAGCGTGACCATGCCGGCCATGGTGAAGGTCTTGGTCTCACCTTCAGCCAGCTTTCCTTCTAGACCATCGAGTTGCTTGATCGAGAAGGTGGCCAACGGGAACTGGTGTGACTGAAGAAAATCTTGGCGAATGCGAGCATCTCGCAGGTTGTTGTCAGAGCGGAACTGCTCGACATTGACCACAATCTTGCCAACCCGGCTCTTAGCCAGATCCTGATCATTGATGGCGAGATCACCAGCGATGCCGTGTGTTGTCCCGGTTGCCGTTGTGGTGCCTTTGCCCACAAACGATTCATTGATCGAATAGGTGAGCGAAGAAGCCACGGGGTTGATGCGATAAAGGGTCTCGCCGTCGGCGGCTACCAGCTTGGGTGCCTTGGGTACCTCATTGGTGACCGATGCATAACGGCGGGCATCTACCACCGGCTTGATCTGCTGCCAGCCCACTACCCCTGCGGCCGAAACTCCAAGGAGTACTACCGAGAGCGAGAGCCAACGCAACCGGTGCGTGGCCGGAGGTGTGGAGGCTTCTGGCACCACAGACTCTGGATCGGTGTCCCCCGCGTTGGCGTTGGTCTCTGACGTACCCATCGAATTCCCCTTCTCAGCACCGCCGCTCCGCAACGAGGCACGGCCCAAGGGAAGGGTAGCAAAACTTCTTGCATGATAGGTGCGGATACTTTTCTTTAGTCATACGTTGCCTCAAGCCACCATCGCCCCGCCTCCACCGCGAGCAGGTGCGCCGTGCCATTGGCCTCCACTACTTGAAACCGCGCCCGCCGCCGGTGACGAGTTGCATCCCACCACCGTTCGTCGACCGGCCACGGCCCTGCCCACGCCGTGAGCTGAGTGGGCCGATGCCCCGAACGAGCCAAAGATGCCGGGGCCGCCGTTACCTCAGCCCGGCCCGTTACGCCCACTGGGCGGCCCTGCGCATCTATCACCTCTACTGGTTCGGGGTCTGACCACACCTCGGCCGGGGCGGGGGCCGGTACCCGCCCCGGCCAGGGTTCGGTCACAGCATCAGGGCGGGCCTCTGGTCGGGGCGAGGTGAGATCTACCGCGGCAACCGGTACCCGAATCACTCGATCCATGGGGCTGCGGCCGCCCCGCGCTTCCGGCACCGTGACGGCATGAGCTCCCAGGGTGCCCTGCACCCGAGCGACGGCCCGGAGGACCCGTTCGTCGATCAGCGTTTCCCCACCCCAAAACCCGAGTTGGCGCCCCCGGGCCGCTACCACCTCTACCGGAATCAGGGTGAGCCGACTGATGCCGGCAGTGGGCCGAGCGATGGCCGAACCCGTGAGCCAACCATCTAGCTGCCAGCGGACCCGGTCGGCCAACGCCCCCGCCGCTAACGCTCCTTCGTGGCGCCAGTGGCGGGCCAAGGTTTCACCGTGTTCAGTCTCCGCTTCCACCAACACATGTATGCAGGCCAGGCCATCTGCAGCCAAGCGGGCGTGGAGTTCATCGGCCAAGGCTTTGGCCACGAAGGCAGCCCGGTCGACCCGGTCCGCGGGGGGATCCAGCTCCCGAGAAACGGCAAGATCTGGCGCCGGCCGGCGGGCGTCTAGCGGGCGCGGGTCCAGCCCCGAAGCCAGGCGGTGAGCAAGAACTCCTCCCCCACCGAAACGGGCCAACACATCAGCCACCGGCAAACCCGCCGCCAGGCCCAGGGTGCGCAGCCCAAGACGCCGCCACACGTCGATCAGGTCAGGCTGGTCCAGCACCTCGGCCAAGGCCTCTACGGGGTGGCCGGCCAAAAACGCGGGTGATGCCCCAACCGGGATCATCATCGGCGCAGACCTCCCGGTAGACACCGCTTGCCGGTGCGCCCGCTGAGCCGCCAGCAGAGCGGCGAAGGCGCCGTCGGCCACGCCGATCCGAGCCACCACACCCCGGCCCACGGCTTCAGCCGCAATCCACCCAGTCCGCTCCGCTAAAGCCTCGTCGCCACCGAAATAGCGCGCCGGACCCCGAGTGGCAAAGGCCAACGTGCCCGGCCGGGATACCTCTACCCGGGGCGTCACACCATCCAGCGCCCCCGCAACCGGCTCAAAGGCCCGGGCATCGCGGCTGGGGTCGTGCTCGATCACAGCAACCTGAGGGCAACGTTTTTGGGCCTCCCGGCGGCGCAAGCCGGTAGAAATACCGGCTTGGCGGGCCGCGGGCGATGCCGCCAACACTCGATTGGCCCGCACCACAATCGCGGCCTCATCCGGGCCGACTCCTGCCGCGGTAACGGGCCAGTCCGGGCAGTGGACGACCAAGGCACGGGTAGCGCTGCCGTTGGTCATCCGACCTCCCGAAGCGGGGCACGGGTGGGTTCCGCTACCGCGATGGTGCCATCTGCCCCGGGCAACCAGAGCTGAGCCTGACGAGGACGATCGGCACCCCGCCGACCAGTGACCGCAACCTCCACCCGCCGGGCCTGTAGACGGCCATGGCCGGGGCCGAGACCTACCCACGACGATGCCCCCGCCGACACCACTACATCTGGCCCCTGGGCCCACATGCCCAGATCGCCGCCCACCTGAAGAAGTACCGAACCCCGATCCCGAGCTCGGGCTTGCAACCGCCGTTGCACCGACACGTCAACCGGCCCCGGCGGACGAACCAAAACCACCTCCACCGCGTCTAATAAGGCAGCCACCGTGGCCGGCCAAGCCCGGGCTTCTGGCTCCGCCACGAGCAACACCCGTTCGAGATCCACCCCCAGCTCGGCCGCCGCCAGAAGCCCAAGGCGCGGTAACCCCACCACCGCCACCCACGATCCGGTACCGGTCGTCGGTCCAACCAAAGCCAACGCCAAGCTGGTGGCCGCGGTACCCCCCGTGGCCACGGTGCTCCCCCGTTGGAGGCCGCCTTGGGGCAGGAGGCCGGCAAAGGCCTCCGGCACGGGCAACGTGCGCTCGCCCGCCCCGGCCAGGGGACGGACCCGATCACCCAACAGGCGGAGGGCAGCAAGGTCTGGAGCGGAGACGGGCACTGAGCCAGTATCGAACACTTGTTCGATCTCTGCAACCGATGTTTTGGTTGCCCTACGACCGGTTCAGGTCAGCGACGAGAGCTCGTTCAGATAGGCCACGATGTCTGCCACCTGATCTTCGCTCAGGTCGTTGCCAGGCATGATCCCGGCATAGCCAGAGACCACTTGGCTCTTGGGAGCGATGATGGACCGCGTCAGATAACTGTCGTTGGCCACGACCGTCTTGCCCCCGTCCAACTTGATCCTCGAGCCAGCGAGGTCTTTCCACGTGGGGCCAGTGGAGTTCTTACCATTCGCGGTATGGCAGGCCTGGCAACCAGATTGTTCGGCCAGTACCAAGCCACGCTTACCCGCCGCCGAGGTGGGTTGGGGCGCACCAGCAGTACCCCCGCCACCGCCGCAGGCCACGACCAACATCCCCGCGGCCACCATGAGGAGTGATGCCGCAGGCAGGACATGGAGCCGAGACCGTCCCGACGGGGGCCTCACGCAGGCTCGGGGGCCGCCACAGCGGCCGATTCAGTACCTGGCTGGTCCGGGTAGTAGCGGTACAGGTTCTCGATAATCGACTTGAGGCCGGTGGTATCGGACCCCTTCTCGAGATTGACCGTGACCACATTGCCATTGATCTGCACATTGGCTACGCCGCCGCGGGCCAGGATCCGGCGAGCGAGCTCATCCGGCGGTCGTTCGCCCCAGACCTCGGTCCCGGCGGGGTATCGCTCATGACCCATGCCGGTGATGGCACGGTTCGTCTCGAACCGGACAACCCCCGGGTTCGACGACGGCTTCTCATTGACGACAATCGGTTGGCCCATGGTGACCCGATCGTAGCGACCGGCAGCAAGATTGCCTCCCATCCCTCAGGGGTCCGGCTGCTCTGGATACCGTCGATCCATGGAGCAGCAACGACGGACCGTCGACGTGCGCCACGTGGCCGTCACCACCCTGGTGGTGGTAGCGGTCACCTTGGTTTCGGTCGGCAGCGTCCTCGCCCTGGGCCGCTTGTGGAAGGTGTTGACCTACCTCATGGTCGCCCTCTTCTTTGCGGTGGTCCTCACGCCCCCCGTGGATTTCCTCCAGTACCGACTGAAAATGCGCCGAGGTCTGGCCACCTTTCTCGTGCTTTTGGTCGGCCTCGTCGCCCTGTCCGGGCTGATCTACGCCTTCGTGAAACCGCTGGTGGACCAGGGCACCAAGTTCTCCGACAGCGTTCCGACCATGGTGAAAGATGCCCAGAAGGGCAAAGGCACTGTCGGCCACCTCGTGAAAAAGTACGAACTCCAGGACTGGGTCGACAAGAACCGCGCCACCATCGACAAGCAGGCCCGTGCCGCTGGAGACAAAGGATTGGGTGCGGTTCAGTCCGTGTTCTCGGGAATCATCGCCGGGGTAACCGTGCTGGTGCTGACCATCTTGTTGGTCCTCAGCGGTCCAGACCTAAGCAGCACCACGGTGAAACTTCTCCCCGAGCGACACCGGGCGCGGGTGAGGCGGGTGGCCTCGCATTCAGCCAAGGCGGTATCGGGGTACATGTTCGGCAACGTGGTGATCAGCATCATCGCCGGCGTGTCCACCTATACGTTCCTGCGAATCGCAGGGGTCCCCTATCCCGAGGTCCTGGCCCTGTGGGTGGCGTTCGCTGACCTGATACCCCTGGTGGGGGCAACGCTCGGGGCCGTTCCCACCATCGGCTTCGCCTTTCTTCACTCCGTCCCTGCGGGAGTTGCCGCCATCATCTTCTTCGTTCTCTACCAGCAGTTCGAAAACAACGTGCTGCAAGTGACGGTGATGTCGAGAACGGTCAACGTGAACGCCCTTGGGATTTTCGTCTCGGTCTTGGTGGGCGTGGAGATCTTCGGCCTACTCGGCGCGGTGTTGGCCATCCCGGCCGCTGGGGTCATCCAAGTCGTGGTCCAGGACCTCTGGAACGGGGTTTCCGGGCCAGTAGAACGGGCGTTGGTCAGCGACGGATCGCCGGTGTCTGACGCTCCCGCTTAGGGTTCGACGCTCGCATCGTTACAGTCCTTCGGCGCGGTGACGGGGTTGCAGCGGGCGGCCCGGAACCCGGGCAGTTTCACCACGTAGGCCGTTGCGTACTGCTGCTTGGCCCCGTCAGGACCGGGGTAGTCGGTACTGATCCATTGGGCCCCGCTGGCCAGAGCCGCGTTGCGGCGTGTGGTGTCTCCCGTCCGCCCCTCCACATCTGGCTCGTCCGACCGGGTGCGCACTAGGTATCCCTGGGCGACCAATTCCTTGATGTGTGACGCGCCAGTCACCGGATCGTCGACGCCGACGAATGAGGCATCGGGCTGGCCCGGCTCGGCATTGGTGAACAAGATCGCGCCTTTGAGGCCGGGATGAGCCTTGAGGTAGCTCGACCGGTAGGGCTCGCCATTGACCATGAGGAACATCACCTTGCCGCGGCTCTCGCCCAGGGTGGGCCAGCCGTTGGCCAGCACCGCTTGTTCCAGGGTGGCAGCCCTCCCCGCGATGTCATCGGGCGTGATGAGTTGGTCTACCGGAAAGACCGACCTGATTTCCCCGTCCATGGCTTGCATGGTCGCGGCCGTCCACTTCTCTGGCTTGGTCTGATCGGGCACGTTGAAGATCAACGGACCGTCCTTGAATTGTATGTTGACCGCTACGGGCACGTGGCTGGGGTTGGCGTCGGACCAGGCCTTGAGTTCGGTGAGGCAGGCCACCAAGGTCGGGCAGATCGAGTGGTAGTCGACGTCTTGCTCGTGGAGCACCTTGGTTCCAGGCTTGGCCATCTCTGGCACCTCGTCGACCAACGGATCGAGCCCCGCCTGACGCCGTAGCGACGGGCGGGCGTAGAGGCCGCCCTTCGAGTCAGCAAAAATGTCGAGCTCGATCTGACGGACCTTCTGATCAGCGAACTGGGTAGTGATCGACGGGTGGCTGTACGTCCGCTGCTTGGCCTGCTCAGGATTGAGCGCCACCAAGAGCGCGTGTTCCGCCGCCGGCGCCGCAACATGGAAACTGTTGTGGCTACCGATGACCTGGATCTGGTTGAGCCGAAGCGCGTCACCTGAGCTAGCGGTGGACGGCCCCGTCGTGGTCTTTACCGTGCTCGGCGCCTTTGCACTGTCGGACTTCCCGCTGCAACCAGCTGCCCCCAGGGCGGCCATCCCGCCCAGCAGAACCACAACCGCTGCAAACCGAGCCTTGACCCCGCGCCTCCTGTGCATCAGGCGAGCGTGCCAGACCTGACCGTGTCCTGCGAGCGCCAAGCGCCTACCGCGGCTACGACCGACACGATCGCCAAAACTGCATGGACCACTTTGAACGGAGCCGGGTGATCGGCCAACAAGATCATTGGGCCGCGGATAGCCCAGTAGATCACCGTGCCGCCGGCAAAGACCTGGACGAGTTGGCGGAATCGACCGCGGGTGGCATCGCCGCCACGGAACAACAGCACCAGCGAGATCAATGCAGCGATCACAAACGCGGTGATCGGGGTGGACCACACGATTTTGCGGGCCACGCTGTCCTCCGCGTTGGTCCATGCCAACCAAATGCGGTTACCCCATATGAAAAGGGTGATGACAGAAAAGGTGGTCACCGAGTACGGACGCATGCGCTCCATGGCATCGACGGTATCGGTGACCGGATGGCGGGCCACAGTCCGGCCCCGGCAACCGGGCTGCCACTGAGCCGGCGCGGACGTGCGAGCAATGATCGCAACCGCTAACTTGACCGAGTAGTCAAGTTTTCCCTTCCCCGAGGATGCCGACGCCGTGACCGACACAACGCTCGACGAATTTCGCATCGAAGCGACCACGTTCTTGGAGGCCAACGCGGCGCCAAAACCGGCCGCCGCCGAGTTCGCGTGGGGTCAGGGTGACGACGACGTTGCCCTCTTCGAGGAGTTCACCCCGGCCGAAGAGGCCCGCCTGTTGGCCGCCGCCAAAGGGTGGCTGGGCCAGCGGGCCGAAGCTGACCTGCACTGGATTACCGGGCCAACCGAACTCGGTGGCCGCGGCCTGAGCCGGGCCCATGAGCAGCTCTACCGGTCGCTCGAAGGTGGCTACGACGTCGCCAACCAGAGCTTCTTTGGCATCGGGTTCGGCATGGTTGCCCCCACGATTTTGGCCCACGGCACCGCCGAAACCCACGCCTATTTGTCCCGCATGTTCTCCGGCGAATTGGTGGGCTGCCAGCTCTTCAGCGAGCCCGGCGCCGGTTCGGACCTTGCTGGTCTCCAGACCAAGGCCGAGCGAGATGGCGACGAATGGATCGTCACCGGACAAAAGGTCTGGACCTCCGGCGCCCATTACTCCGACATCGGCGAGATCATCTGTCGAACCGACCCAGACATGCCCAAGCACAAAGGGCTCACCGGCTTTGTGGTGGACATGCACGCCCCCGGCGTGGAGGTGCGGCCGCTACGGCAGATGACCGGCGGCACCGCTTTCAATGAGGTGTTCTTCAACGAAGTGCGCGTACCGGACCATCACCGCCTTGGAGATGTGAACATGGGCTGGTCGGTTGCCCTTACCACCCTCATGAACGAGCGAGCCAGCATCGGTGGCGGTGGCGGTGGGGGTGGCCTGGGCCTAGCCAGTGCCACTCGGCTCATCGAGATGATGCGGCATTTCGGCGTCTCGGAAGATCCCGTGCTTCGCGACGAATTGGCCAGGCTTTATACCGGCTACCAAGTGGCCAAATTCACCAACATGCGGGCCGCCGCCAAGATGAAGGCCGGCGGCCTACCTGGTCCGGAACTCTCCATCGGCAAGCTCGCTCTCACGGCCAACCTCACCGCCACGGCTGAGTTCGTAGCCAAGGTGCTGGGCCCGCGTGTACAAGCCGACACCGGCGAGTGGGGCACGTGGGCATGGTCCATGTTCATTTGTGGGACGCCCGGCATGCGTATTGCCGGTGGCTCCGATGAAACCCTTCGCAACATCGTGAGCGAGCGGGTACTCGGCCTCCCCAAGGAGCCAGGGATCGACTCCAAGAGCCCGTTCAAGGATCTCGCCAAGAACTGAATTTACCGGCCGGAGCTCGTTCCGGCCGCCGCCGCCTCGTGATGACCAATACGTCCGACACGGTGACAGAGCCGCATCAGAGCCGGCCAAAAGCCGATGCGCGTCAGGAACGGGTTCGTCAGCCCTGACGTGATGCAGTAATGCGAGTCATACGGCGGAGTGTGATGGACCCGATGATGTTCGGGCGACAGCACCAAACGATGGGCCTGAAGCCACCGAACCGGACCGGGGACCTCAGCGGTATGGGCCCACTTGTGGATCTGGTTGGTGACCACAACAAACCCCATCATCGCCACCAGGAACGTCGCCAGAAACGGATGCCCATCTACGTCGAGCCAAAGCGTGACCGGGATCAGGATGGGAAGGCAGATCAGGAAATTGTCGGCATTGACCCGAATGAAATCTCCACGGGTCATGTCCAGCGGATCGCTGTGGTGCTCGCGGAACGACCGGATGAACTTCTGGCCCACAACCGGTGTGTGGACCGAACCCAAGTTGTCGCACACCGCATGGACCAGGCCCGAAGCAAAATCCGCCGCCAACGCCGCCACCAACACGGCGACCATGGTCACGGCCACCGTTGCCCCGTCAAACGAACCAATGAACGAACTGGCGAGGCCCACGGCAAAAACACCGCCAAAGCCGATGAACGCTATGACCGCCGAAAACTCAATGACCCGATGGCTGGTGGGATAGGAGTACCGGCCAAGCAGGCGTGTAGGGGGAACATGACCGATCGTCTGCATCATGGAATTTACGGAACCAAACCCTGATCTGGACGAGGGAACCTGCCTGAGCGGCTCGGCCAACGCCCCACCCCGAAGTCCCACCGCCGAAGCCCACACCGCCGAAGTGGTCGTAGTTAGGGCGACATGGACGGCCTAACTGCGACAACTTCGCTCAGGCGGGGGCGGGGGCGGGGTGGAGTTCAGAACAGTGATTCCTGCTCCGGCCGGAAGTACCGATGGGCGCCCGTCCACGGAATGTCATCCATAAACGACCAGCTCCGACGGTGTATTGCCGACGGTCCCAGACCTCGTAGTGCCTGCGTATGACGAGGGCACGGATAGCCCTTGTTCCACGCAAAGTCATAGGCCGGAAAATGTTCGTCTTCGAGCCGCATGAGCCGATCGCGGGTGACCTTGGCCAAAATGCTGGCCGCAGAAATCGAGAGGCAGGTCGCATCGCCCTTCACGATCATCTTGGTGATCCCGCCACCAATGAAGTCCCACTTGCCATCGACCAGCACCCGGTCGGGCACAACGCTGAGCCCCTCAATCGCTCGCCGGGCCGCCAAGCGCTGGGCCTCGGACATGCCCAGCTCGTCGCACTCTTGATGCGATGCGTGGCCCACGGACCAGGCCGAACACCAGCCCACAATGCGGTCGAACAGGGCCTCGCGCTCGCGCTCGGTC
>JANXNS010000211.1 GCA_025353965.1 Aquihabitans sp. | reverse complement strand
GCGGTGCCGGTCGATCACCACCCAATCTCCAACCACCGGCGGTGGGACAACTGGTCGCCCGAACATGGCCCGGACCGGCCCGGTGTCGAGCGCCACCATGAGGCCTGCGCCGTCGTGGCGCACGACCCGCCCAATGGCCGGTTCGATCACCTCGGCGGCTTCGGGTGACGACAGGTAGGTGGTGAGTCGGTCCGACCAGTGCTGGTCCCAGCCATAGGCCGACAGGGGGTGTGCGGAGGTATCCAACGGAAGGAAAGGGTACCGGTCCGGCGGGGTAGGGCGTAAGGGAGTTGGCTCCGGGACGCTGCCCTCCGTAGCGTCCTCGCCGTGCAGGTGATCCACGGCGCTGCCCCGTGCCCCACTCCGATGGATCCGAGCGTCGTCACCATCGGCGCGTACGACGGCGTTCATCTGGGCCACCAAGTCGTCATCGGCCAGGTCCGCGAGATGGCCGCAGCACGCGGGCTCAAGACCGTCGTGGTCACCTTCGACCGGCACCCAGCAACGGTGGTCCGGCCTGAATCGGCGCCCAAGCTTCTGTGCGATCTGGATCAGAAGCTGGAACTCCTGGCCGCCACCGGTGTCGATGCCACCTACGTCGTTCAGTTCGATGCCGAGCGGGCCAAGGAAACGGCCGAGGAGTTCGTCGACGAGGTCCTGGTTGGTTGCCTCAGTGCCGCGGTCGTGGTGGTCGGCGAAGATTTCCACTTCGGACACAAGCGGGGCGGCAATGTCGCCTTGCTTCACGAGATGGGCCGCACCCGCGGCTTCACCGTGGAAGGACTGGCCCTCGTCGGTGCCGACGGCCGGCCGGCGGGCGACGGGCCCAACGTGTCGTCCACCGCAATCCGGAGCCTTCTGGTCGCGGGCGATGTGGCTCAAGCCGCGGCGCTGCTCGGCCGGCCCCATGAGGTTCGGGGGACTGTCGAACATGGCGATAAGCGGGGACGCGAACTCGGGTTTCCTACCGCCAACCTGGTGATTCCAAACGAGATCCAGCTCCCTGCGGATGGCATTTATGCGGGCTGGTTTCAGCGCCCCGATGGTTCCATCACGGCCGCGGCTCTGTCCCTCGGCCACCGGCCAACGTTCTATGACCGCCCCCAGGGTGCCCCGCTGCTGGAATGCAACCTGCTGGACTTCAGCGGGGACCTCTACGGCGAAGCAGTGAAGGTCCGCTTCGTGAGGCGCCTACGCAGCGAGGTGAAGTTCGAGTCGGTCGAGGGGCTCGTCGCCCAAATGCAGACCGATGTCGGCCAGACCCGCGGCCTACTGCTTTAGGTGGGTTCCCTGGGCCCAGAAGGCGCCGGCATCATGGTGTCCACCAATGGCCGTCTCGGGTACTGGCACACTGAAGCTGCCGTCAGCAGGACCCGGGGATAGGACGACATCACGATGAGGATGCGAGGCCCTACCGCCAAAGGCGAACCCGTTGGGTCCGGCGGGATAGATGTCCTTTCCACCGATACCGATATCGGGGCGATCTTTGGGCCTGACAAGGACCAAGTGGCCACCGGCGCTTTTCCCCGGCTGGCCCGCCATCAGATCTCGTTGGCCGACGGCCACCAGGTAGGCGTCTCGGTCTGTGGCCGTGGCGTGCCCATCGTCCTCATCCATGGTTTCACGGCGGAGGGCATGCTCTACGCCCAAACGCTGAGCCGTATCGTGGCCGCCGGGTTCAAGGTGGTGGCGATCGATTCTGCCAGTCACGGCTCGACGCAGGGCCTACCCACGGGCGGTGCCGACTTTGAGGAATACGCCAAGTTGCTGGGCCGAGTGGTCGATGAACTGGGCATCAAGAAGGCCATTTTTGCCGGTCATTCAATGGGCGGTCGTCTCGTCACCGAGCTGGCCGCGCGCGAGCCAGAGCGCGCGTTGGCGGTGATCCTGCTCGACGCCATCGTGGGGGAGCCATGGGACCGAATCGTGGCCTTCTCCCGGTTCAACCCCTTGTTGCTGGCTGGTGTCGGCGCCATCTTGGTGGCGGATTCCGTGAGCACGGTGCCGTTCGTGCGGGACCCGCGGCAGG